>JAJYVZ010000006.1 GCA_021791725.1 Microcaldota archaeon
AAATAGTAGAAAAAACAAACATAGCTTTAAATAGTAGAAAAAACAAACAAACAAAACCTGTGCAATTAAACAAGTGATGATATGACGAAAATAATAGAAGGAGACCTGATATTAGAAAAGGACAAGGTATTTGACGAGGAACTAGAAGTTCATGGATCGATTCTCGGCAAAGACGGCATAAGATACGATCTTAAAGTGAACGGGAACATAATCGCAAAAGACATAAACGTAAGGGACATATCCGCAAGAAACCTAGACGCAGGGAACATAACCGCACAAGACATAATCGCGTGGGACATAACCGCATGGAACATAATTGCATGTAACATAACCGCAGGGAACATAGACGCATTTGACATAACCGCAAAGAACATAACCGCAAGAAACCTAGACGCAGGGAACATAACCGCACAAGACATAGCCGCGTGGGACATAACCGCAGGGAACATAATCGCAATGGACATAGTCACAAGGAACATAGACGCATTGGACATAACCGCAAAGAACATAACCGCAAGAAACCTAGACGCAGTGAACATAACCGCATGGAACATAGACGCCGCATCTTTCATACTCTGCGAGAAGCTGGAGCAAGAACCAGGTTCTACATTAAAGGCCAAAAAAGTTATCAATAACAGGTCAAGTTACAAGCAATCCGCCATAGACAACAGTCAGTTCATAAAACAAAAACAAGAGAAATGCGATGCGTGCGGCCAGGTTCTCCGCGGCAAAAAGCCGGATAAATTATCAGAAAAACTGAAGTGAAAACGAATCCCCAAATAGCTTTAAATAGTAGAAAAAACAAACATAGCTTTAAATAGTAGAAAAAACAAACAAACAAAACCTGTGCAATTAAACAAGTGACGATATGACGAAAATAATAGAAGGAGACCTGATATTAGAAAAGGACACGGTATTTGACGAGAGCCTGGAAGTTCACGGCTCAATTCTCGGCAAATATGGCAATAGATACAATCTCAAAGTGAACGGAAACATATCCGCAGGGGACATAATCGCAATGGACATAATCGCGTGGGACATAACCGCAGGGAACATAAACGCAAAGGACATAAACGCAGTGAACATAGACGCAAGGAACATAAACGCAATAAACATATATGCAGAAGACATAGATGCAGAAGACATAGACGCAGTGGACATAAAAGCAAGGGACATAGACGCAAACGACATAACCGCAGGGAACATAACCGCATGGAACATAATTGCATGTAACATAACCGCAGGGAACATAACCGCAAACGACATAAACGCAAACGACATAACCGCAAGGAACATAAACGCAGATTTCATACTCTGCGAGAAGCTGGTGCAAAAACCAGGTTCTACGTTAACTGCAAGAAAAGTTATCAATAACAGGTCAAGTTACAATCAATCCGCCATAGACAACAGCCAGTTCATAAAACAAAAACAAGAGAAATGCGATGCGTGCGGCCAGGTCCGCCGCGGCAAAAAGCCGGATAAATTATCAGAAAAACTGAAGTGAAAACGAATCAAATAACTTTAAATAGTAGAAAAACAAACAAAATACGTGCAATTAAACCAAGTGATGATATGACGAAAATAATAGAAGGAGACCTGATATTAGACAAGGACAAGGCATTTGACGAGAGTCTGGAAGTCCATGGATCGATTCTCGGCAAAAACGGCAATATATACAACCTTACAGTGAACGGAAACATAAAAGCAAGGGACATATCCGCATGGGACATACACGCATGGAACATAACCGCAAGAAACCTAGACGCAGGGAACATAACCGCACAAGACATAGCCGCATGGGACATAACCGCAGGGAACATAATCGCAATGGACATAGCCACAGGGAACATAGACGCATTTGACATAACCGCAAAGAACATAACCGCAAGAAACCTAGACGCAGTGAACATAACTGCAAGGAACATAAACGCAGATTTCATACTCTGCGAGAAGCTGGAGCAAGAACCAGGCTCTACATTAAAGGCCAAAAAAGTTATCAATAACAGGTCAAGTTACAAGCGATCCGCCATAGACAACAGTCAGTTCATAAAACAAAAACAAGAGAAATGCGATGCGTGCGGCCAGGTCCGCCGCGGCAAAGAAGAAACCGATATATCCAGATTGAAAGTGAAACAATGAAGTACTCATTCCATCTCAAGGGCAACACTGCAATCAAGGCTCAGGGCTACGGCATAAACGCGAGCTCCAAGGGCATGTGCTCTGTCAGGTGCAAGCAGGCTGGAAATGCGATGACGCCTGTCGCCTACATTTCTGAGCTCGCGAAGAAATTCCTTGATGGCAAGGAACACTAGTCAGGCCTGTTTTATGCAGAGATGCCAGAGTGTTAGGAGCAGATAGAGCACGAGAGCCAGCATTTCCGCGGAGCGAAGATTAACGTGATGGATTACTGCGGTTTTGAAGTGTCCAAGGAAGTTGCAAAGTGGCCGAAGGAGAAGGAAAAGAAGTAGTCATTTTATAGTGCCAAAGCCTTTCAGATGAAGATATATTGCTGCGTATGCCGGCAGCTCTGCATCCTCATTCCTGTATGGCCCAAACTCCTTTCCTTTCATGTAGAACCTGCCGCATCCCTCTATGTGAATCTTCATAGGCTCCGAACCGAATGCCACGCACTCATCCATCGGCTCGTATGACGCAAGGGCGCTTATGCCCTTTATTCTTTTTGCTATGAGGCCACTGCTTCCGTGGATGGTTCCCGGAAGCCTTATTAGATGGCCTATGCCTATGGTGACGTTCCTGTCTATCCTGTCGCTCTGCATTATGGACTGTCTTCTCACTATCTCCTGCCAGAACTCGTCCTTCTTCTTTATGTACACCATGTCCCAGTTTCCGCTGTTTATCCCCATCTCTATCAGGCTCCTCTTTGCGTAGAGCTTCCTGGCAATGCCCCTCTCTATCCCCATGCTCTCCAATGCTTCCGTTCCCCCGTCAAGCGCCTTTATGAAGCTCCTTGCGATCCTCCCGCCCCAGCCGTAGTCCCCAGGTTTTGGACCCATGAGCGCCTTGCCCCGCAGACCGCTGGTAGGGAAGAGCTTTACGAATGATATCCCGTTCCCGGAGATATAGTCGCTTATCTCCTTCCTTGCATCCTCCCCCAGAGGCAGCACCTCGCCGTCCTTTATGTGTATGTGGTAGCCGCGGTTGCCGCTGAAGTTCATCTCTATCGCCTTCTCAGGGAAGCCCATGTCCGGGATCAGGAACTCCTCTATAAGCTTTACTGCCTCTTCCCTGACTTTTACTAAGCAGTTTTCGCACACGAAATTTCTGCCGTGTGTTCTCTGGCACTCCAGGTTCATATCTGTAGCATCAAGATCGAATACAAGCTCAGATCCGAGCCATTCCTTCTTCTCCATGGGTCTTGCCTCGGCATATCTGTAATAAGCTGAGGAGTATGAGACGTAGAAGGGCGCGTTCTGCACGGCGTATCTCTTCAGATCTTCGTTCGTCTTGAACGATAGGTGCCTTACGGCTATCTTCTTGTCGCTTGTGCCGAAGCCGAATTCCCTGCTTCCTATCTTGTCTATCGCCATGTCCGCTTTCGAGTAGTATTCCTTGATGAGACCGGATATCTTCTGCAATGCGTCCAAGAAAACACCGCCGCTATCCAATTCTTATCCTGAACCCCTTCCTTAATATCCTGATCTCTTCGGACACCGCTTTTTTGTAGCGCTTGTCCACGCTGCTGAGCCTGTATCTCTCTCCGCCTTTGATGAATACGGGATCCACGTATCTTACCTTGGACTTTATCCTTATCCTTCCTTTGCCGTCAAGCCTGAACCTGAGGTCTTTGCCTATCTGGCTGAGATTGTTGCGTATACTTGCGTCTTTCTTCTTGCGGAGTTCCTTTATTATCTCTTCTTCTGTACTGCTGTAAAAGTCCTCTATTCTTATCTTATTTGAACCTATGCCGCGCCTTAGCGCCTCTGATAGGAAATATGCCCTTAAACCCGCTTCTGGATTTCCCCAGTCTTCCTTGGTGCCTTTCAGATATCCGTATGCAAAATCACCTGCGGCTTCTTCCGAGGCAAACACGATCCTGCCTTCTTCAGCCCTCATGTCGTGCACGCACCTGCTTGCATCTATTCCAGCATGCGACATGTATCTAAGGCCGTTGTCTACCCTGTCTGCGCACAGATCCGGTATGGGCATCTCAAGCAGGGTGAAATAACCATGCTCCTCGTAGCCGCTTATGCGCTCAGAATCGAATCCATGCTTCTTCAATATCTTGCCTATCTTTGAATTGGCTATGAATTCCCCAAGCTTTGTGTCTGCGTAGTTCTCCTTGTCCGTGTTCCCGAATGCATGGTCTATTACGTGCGAGAATGCCGTATGCGAGGAATCGTGCAGCAAACCGGCAACCTGCTCCTCGAGATCGGCGCCAAGCCTCCTGAGCAGAAGCATCACGCCCAGGCTGTGCTCAAATCTCGTGTAGTCTGTCGCGTAGCCCAGCCCGAAGCAGGCAAGGCCGCTCTGCGACACGTGCTTAAGGCGCGTGAGGTCTTCGCACTTGAGCAGATCCCTGATCACAGGATCATTTACCCCGAACGCTCCGTATATTTTGTCCTTCAGCAGCATAAAACCAGTTCCTCTTCAGAAATTATTCTTCAGAAACTATAAATGTGGTGTGCAAAAATCTTTTTAGAATTCGGAAGACCAGTTTAACATTTATAACTTGCCGTATTTATTCCTATCGATGGACGGGTTCAAGCAGGTCATAATCATAAGGAATGACATAGCCATGAGCACGGGGAAGCTTGTGGCGCAGGGCTCACACGCCTCGCTTATGAGCTATCTTGAGACGCTCAAGGGGCACAAGGACATAGCAGACACATGGATAAGGCAGGGCGAGAAGAAGATAGTGCTGAAGATAGAGAACGAGGAGCTCATGAAGAGGCTTTACGAGGCATTCAAGTACAAGCAGATACCGTGCGCCCTTGTTACTGACGCCGGCTTCACAGAACTGCCTCCTGGAACTACGACCGCGCTTGGGGTGGGGCCATGGAAGGGAGAGGAGATAGACGTATTCACAAAGACCCTCAAGCTTCTCTGATTACAGGTAGGTCAGCCAGTCCCTGAAGATGGGATTAGCGCTGTTTCCGTGAACCGTCTTATCGTATTCATCCATAAGCGACTCCGTTATGCCACCGGCTTTGCCGCTGCCTACCTTCTTCGAATCTATGTTGATTATTGGAACTACGCCTGCCGCCGTGCCTGTGAAGAACGCTTCATCGCACGTGTATAACTCTTCCCTGTGCACCTCCCTCTCCTCCACCCCTATGCCGATGGTCTTCGCGATCTTTATTACCGTGTCGCGCGTTATGCCCATGAGTATGTTCGCTTCCTTCGACGGGGTTACCAGGTTGCCGTCCTCGACAATGAATATGTTTTCGGCTGCACCTTCTGTTACGAACCCGCCTTCTGAAGGTAGTATCGCCTCATCGAATCCCGACCTCTTGGCCTCCATAGATGCAAGCAGCGAGTTCACGTAGTTGCCGCTTGCCTTGGCCTCGGTAGGAAGCACAGACGGGCTTATCCTCTCCCATGACGATACCTTGCACCTCAACCCTGACGACTTTCCCCTGAAGTAAGGGCCCATGCCGACTGCAGCCACTATCGTGCTTACCTTCTTGCCCGTCACGTCAAGCCCTATGTTTGAATCGTTGTAGAAAGAGAAGGGGCGCACGTAGCAGTCATCAAGTCCGTTCTTCCTTACCGTATCCATTATGGCCTTTGAGAGCCCTGCCCGGCTTACCCTAAGTTTCATGCCGCATATCTTCGCGCTGTTGAAGAACCTCTTCACGTGGTCGTCGAGCCTGAATAATGCTGATCCGCCATTCGCCCTGAAAGACCGTATGCCCTCGAATATCCCGCTGCCGTACTGCAGGGAATGCGTAAGGACGTGGACATTGGCTTTGTCATAATCCACGAACTTGCCGTCGAACCATATACTGCCCTTGGGCTTCTTCATCCTCCCACAGTATAGATTGCGGAAAATAGATATAAAAATTATTGGAATCGTCTTATGAAGCGCGGTGATGGGTGTGGGGATTCGGAGAATGATACTGCGCATGTCCGGGCTCGGCGGCTTTGACATGCTAGTGCTTGAAGCGGTTTTGCGTCTGAGGTTTGGCGAGACAGTCACTTACAGGGGCAGGTTCAGGATTGCCAATAATCCGGGAGCATGCAGGGCAGTTGGAAATGCGCTGAACAGGAATCCGCTGCCGATAGCAATACCATGCCACAGGATTATAAACGCCGGCGGAAAACCTGAAAACTACAAGTACGGACGTTGATGAAAAGGTTTTTACCCGGAGCCGAACACTTTATCTGCTCTGCATGTGCGAGCGCATATGCCTAACTTCCATGAGGTTGTGCATGCCGACCCTGTCTCCGGAACCTGCACTGCGCTGTCCGTCGAGCCTTGACATCGTGTCCTTTGCCATGTTGCCTACGTTATATATGTGCCTTAGCGTGTTTACCCCAGACTTTGTGAGGCTTAGCGGCTTTGGCATATTGTCGACCTTTTCAGAGAAATCGACAACATTCACCTTCTTCAGCTTCTTAAGATTGTACCACACGCAGCTCTTCGAGTAGCCGTATTTCTGGTATATGTATTCAACGAAAGACGTGGCGGTTATTATCTGGTCGTAGCCTATCTCTGTAAGAATCACCCTGCCCTTCACGTTAAGGAATCGCGCCGTGCTAAGCGCACGGTTCTTTGTATTGGCACCGACGCTGTATACAGAGTTCTTAATATACCCCAGATACTTTCCAGATCGCATACAAACCACAAAAAGAGTTTAATATGCGACTGGCATAGCTGTTGCTATGCCGTATGATATATTGAACCATGTGCTGATACAAGTGCACTTTACCTCTCTCCCCATTGAGATAGGCTTGTATTGCATTTCCCACTACCAAATTTTTCTCTTTTGATAACTATTTAAACCTTTCTGTCGAATCATAATATCCGGGTTCAATGTATAACACCGTAGTCATTGCTCTACTCCTTGCGATAACCTTCATTTATGCGCTGTTCGACACGTTCAACAACAGGAACATACCGAACATAGTGGCGTATGCAAGCGTGGTCCTGGGGGCTGCCGTGACGCTTATATTCAACCGCGATGTGCTTGCATACAGCGCTGCGTTTGCGGCAGTAATCGCCGTCCCGTCATACTTACTCTACAGGATCGGGCAGCTTGGCGCTGGAGACGGATTCGAGCTTGTGGCAATATCCCTTATGCTACCCTTCCAGCCCCAGCCGTTCATGGGCAATTACCCGCAGCCCAACATGCCGTTCGCCCTCTCCGTGTTCATAGCTGCGGGCATAGTCACGATCATAGGCGTGCCCCTTTACTACCTTGCGAAGAACAGGCTGGACAAGGGCATTTCAAAAGCGATTTCAGGCAAGATAAAACCGGATGCAACCGATATGATGAAGGCTGTTGCAATGCTTGCCGTGTACCTATTGCTTTTCGTGTTCACGCAGTACTTCTTCGGCGAGACGTTTGCCAGCGCACTGCTGATAATGGTCTTGGGGATATCCTCTGCCACGCTGATGATGTACAACAAGAGGATAAACTACAGCATGATACGCATGATATATCCAAGCCAGCTTGAGGACGGGGATATAATAGCGGTGAACCTTATGGCAGAGAGGGACATAAGCAGATTCAGGAAAGTGTCTAGGAGATTCGGGAGGCTTGCAGATATCGGCCTGATAAAAGAGATAAAGCATGTTAGGGCCAAGATACCCGTATACAGAAACTCTGTTCCTCTGTCTCTGTCCCTATTCTTCGGCGTGGTAATATCCCTTGCCATAGGAAACGTTCTCCTATTTCTGGTTTGAGGTCATTTGTTAAGCGTTAACTTCGCCCATTTTTGGCAATAGTAATAGCGGGATGCATGTATATGACGTCTACAAAACAAGATGCTTGTCAATTTTGTGGCAATTCTTCTGTACTACAAAGTGTATAACCTTTTTGTGGACAAAAAAGCGCCCAATAGGTATTCTGCAAAAGAGACCTGGCCGCATCGTGAACGGGTACACAAACTGAAGAGGGATAACACATGGATTACTTCAGAGATACCAGAGAAAACTGTCAACCCTCCTCTTGAAAAACTTGAGATGCATATTACCAACGATTAGCGGGGTTACTGGTTAAGGTTGACTTCATCCCTTCTGTCTACTCCGTTAAGATACGCTTTTTTTATCGATACCTTGAAGACCCTGAACTCGGCAGGCTCAGTGTAATATGAAACATCGAACTCCCTTCTTTGCGGCACAGCCATGCCAGAGTACAGCCGCAGCATGTAGACAGCTAGCGCTTTCTTCAGCTCTGCGCCCTTCACTTCTGACGCCCTCCCTTCTATCTGCATTCCGTCTGATAGGCCTATGTTCTGCGTGGAGTTGAAGATAGATACTGCCACGCGTGGGTTCTCCGCTATGTCTTTCGCGTGCCTAGAGTCTATTGCAGATATGAAGTAAAGGTTATATCTCTTGTCGTAGGCATAGAAGACAGGAGCGGCCCAAGGAGTTGAATCTTCTCCGCTGGTTGCGATTACCATATAGTTGTTCTCATCGATTATGTGCCTTGCCTTCTCGACATAGGACTTGAACTGAGGTATGTATGCTTTGTACGAAGACTCCATGGTTGCACTTGATAATCTGGTGCCAAACTATAAATAGTTTGGTCTGTCTGGGTGTGGAACATAAAGCCCTTCCTTTAACGTTTAATAACTTAGCTACTAGTTAATTCCTCCAACCTAGCGACAAGAGCTACAAGGTCAGATAATGTTGTCGGTTAATCATCTATCACCATGCACGTATCTAAATCCTAATTTTATATTATCTATAAACTACTATTCATCATCAATTGTGGTATGCTGGCTTACATATATTGGAGAGGAGTGCGTTAGACTTCGCCTATCCTGAGTCCAAGCTGCGCTTGATACCCAAACAATAAGCGAAACTTGTCGTCTTCTATTACCCTGAAGAAGACTCGCACCTCCTGTTCTGAGAAGCCCTTATTCAGGCTTCCATACTTCGGAGGCGCATTGCCTCTTAACCTTCTTTTTTTGATGTGGTAGGTTACGGATAGTATGCCCTTGATCTCGTGGAAAGTGAGCTGCGGAAGCACATCTTGTATGTGCTTCTTGGGTTTTTCGGGTTCGGTCTCCGTGATGGAATCGAACCGTATAAGGTTTGTTTTCTTTTGCTGGGGTTATATATAGAAGCCCCAAATGTTACATTTTTCTAACATGATTTTAGCGTGGAGAGGCCCACTATATTTTTCCATTTAGCTGAAATTTCCTAGACGACAAAGTGCTTAAAAAGCGAGTTCAATGGGCTCTGTGCCCACACGCTTATGAGTTCAAATCTCCTAAAATGTCGTCGGTAACGTTTACAAGTTTGCATTAGATTTAACTATACTAAAAAAAATCTCATATGTTTTGAGCGCATCTTCTCTATTTATGACTAGAATCGTTTCGGTATAACAGGAAATTAATTCTATTACGTTTATATTTTGCTCTGCTAGTATAGCGGTTAGAAGGGCGATTACTCCTGGGACATTTTCCAAATGTGGCTCTGAAGAGATTACAATTACAGAACAATCCGAATGAGTTTTTACAAGCTCTTTTTTGTCTCTTTGTGGTAAACTCTTTATTACACTTCTCTTTGTTAGGTACACATAATATCTACCAAGCTTTATCTCTGCCTCATTTTCAATCTCAAATCTTTTGGTGGAGATAGTTACGAACATCCCATCTAGTAATGTTATCCTGTTTTCACTAAGAACTGATAAAGCGCGCCGCTCGTTTTCTATCCTATTCTTCATAAGCTCTTCAGCATATCTTATTAAAGCCGCCTTGACGGCATGATGGCTTTTGATTCTAAGCTCTGCTTGGATCACTCTTGCTAGGGCGCTAAAATTTACAATGCCATTATGAAGTGCCTCTAGTGTGTAAGGTCTATTTTTTAGGTGAATTCTCACGGTGTCTGATATCGGCATAAAATCATTGTTATATTTGAAACAATTCAACGTATATTTGTAACAAATGTGTCATAAAGTTAATATATATGGAACGACGCTTATTATAATAGTTTCGGTTGATCGCATGAATCCGGTATCAAAAGTTGACGCCAAGTCAGACAGTATATTAGTAGCGCCACTGCTTAGGGGTAGCAACCTAGAGAAAGCCTTAGTAAAACTTTATGGCAAGGACTTGACTGAGAACATAGCTAGCGTTTTTGTTGAAAAGCTTTTGAAAGCTGCGGGAACTCCTCAAGAAATAGCTGAGCTTCATAAAAAAACAATAAAAAAATTCTATGGCCCGTTAATAAACGCGTTTACTGACAAGATTATTGAGGTTGAAAAAAACACAAGATTAGTACCTGTAGTATTAGCAAGGGATGCAATACCTATATATCTAGTGCTAAAAGCAAAAGGCAGTAATGCTAAATTAGCATGGATATCACGTGCATCTGCAGGTATAGAAGATGAGATCGCGCATATACCGGGCAATGATGGAAGTGGTTCTAGTATTATAGGCAAATACTTATCTGAACTTGTAGATGGTAAGAAGGCTTTGTTGGTTGACGGAGGAATGTATGGTAGCTTAGTTGATTCATTGCTTAGCAATCCGAAAACCACGCCACATATCGGTGGCGCAATGTTCCTTTTTTCCAAAAATCCAAATATATATGGATATTTGAACGAGGCGCTTTCATTAGATGGCGTTGTTTTAGCCCTATCAACAAAAAATATAACAGAAGAGGACATTACAAAATTTTATAACGGTCAATTATCAGGTCCAATTTCAACATATATAGCAGCCACTATAATCATAGATTCACTCGAATGTGTACATCCTTATCCGATGGAGACTGTTAGCGCGTATACGGTTTCGAATGGATATGTATATCCTGTACTAAAATTAAGGACGGAAGAGCCAGAAGGTTCTGTCCAGAGCCACCTTCAAGCATGGTGGGAAGCGACCATTCAAGGCTATTTGGAGTCAGTCAATAATAGTAACCAAATAGTGCAAGAATTAAAGGACACTGATAATTTATATAACACAATAATACAATCAAGATATGCACATACCGGGTTCATTCATACAATTACTCCAGAGTGGTCAAAGAAACCAGAGTTTCTCGCCTCATGGAAGCACGGTATAATTTTCCCAAAACAGGAATGATATTATGAAATTCAAGAAAATATTCAAAGTAAGTAAACCCATAATCGCAATGATACATATTAATCATAAAATTGATATCAAAGAGTCGCTGGAAAACGCGATGAAAGATGTATACAGCGCAGTTGATGGTGAGGTCGATGGCCTCATGTTTGAGAATTGGGGTAATGACTATATAAATAGATTTGCTGGTTCCATAGAGAAAAACTATATTACAAAAGCAATGAAAGAAGCGTCATCTATCACCGATTTACCTTTAGGGATTAACATATTGCCGCTTGATTTTGAAGCAGACTTTGATATAGCAAAAGAGGTAGGAGCAAAATTTGTACAACTCGATACACTTGTCGACACAGTCATTACTGATTATAAAAATAAATTTACGCTTAGTGTAAAGCCAAAGGATGTAATAAAATACAAGAATGCTTCACAAGAAAACGAGATTGCATTGCTGGTCAATATACAAACGAAGCACTATATCACCATACCGAAAAATAAAAAACTAGAAACATCAGCAATTGAGGCTTTTGAGAGCGGTGCAGATGCGGTAGTTGTAACCGGAAAGAAGACAGGTATCGCTACACCTACGAAGAAGGCTTTAAAAATAAAGAACGCTATTACAGGCATCCCTATTTTAATCGGTAGTGGATTGGATGCAGAAAATGCAAGCGAACTACTTACAATTTCAGATGGCGCAATTGTCGGGACAAGCCTAAAGATAAATAGCATTACAAGTAACCCTATCGATGTTAACAAAGTTAAGGCTTTGATGGAGATAGTTAAAAAAGTAAGATAGGTACTTTTAAATAATTTTAAATTATTCTGTTGAACGAATAGTACAGCCTCTTTGTAGTGCCATAAATCTTGCAGTTTTTGCCAAAACTGCATTTCACACCCTACTTTTGCCATAATCCTTCAAGAAGTCGTAAAACACGAACTTCTGAATTGCCTCTGTGCACAACGAGGTTTCCAGTTTGCTGGCAAGATTCTCTCCGAAGGTTCTCTTCACGCACGAATTCTCGCCTTCAACTGACAACCTGTCTCAGTAATCCCTTTTCCTGCGCCACTTTTTGTAACTCCACTTGCGCCATTTACTTATCTCACGTTTACGGTACTTGCTCTTCGTGAGACGTATCTTTGCGCCTTTTCTTATCGTTATTGCGCATCTTGTACCGTTATTCCCCCAGAACTCAAACGTTTCGTTGGTGTCGTGTGCACCATCGCCATTGAGCCTGTTAATTTTGTAACCCTCTCCAACCAGTCTCTTGCCTTGTTCGACTACGGTCTGTGGTTCTGAAGGTTGTCCTTTCCCTTCCACATGCGCATCTATTGCAAGAAGTTTCTTCTTCTTCTTTGAATCTACAGTTATGACTACTACGACGTATTTGCTACGATCTTTCCTGCCGTACTTCATCTCGAGGTGTCTGCCGCTGTTTCCAGCCCTCATCCCAGTGCCGTCGCCCGAAACGTTAAGTTCTTTGAATGCAGGGAGTTTGATGTTTGGCCTGTAGTCATGTATCCTGTGCCATGCTGTCGAGAAGTCCTCATAGCATGGGATCAGCTGCAATTCTGCCAGTTTCCTTGCAATACCTTCCAGGCCCCTGTAGTTAGCGAGTTGGTGCCATCTGCTAACCAGTGCATGAATGAGTCTGGGAATAGGTACTGCCCGCCCCGCTTCCCTCTATTCATCCTCTCCAGATCCTTGTCCCGGTTCTCAGCGAAACTGAAGTCGGGAAAGAAAGTCCATCGAACTACCAGTTCCTCATTGTACTGTTTTCAATCCCTATGGTCTTTATAAGTTCTCTTACCAAGTGACTTTGGTCGCCTTGTCATTTCATCACGGGTTCTTCACTGGTCAGGTGAATTACTGTGATATTGGCAGGCACCATTAAAGAGTTTTACGTCATAAGAGTAAGCGATTCATTCAACACAGCAACTGTAATTCCTTATTTTGAGAAGTTCATCAAAGTAATTTCGAGCTTATAACTTTTAAACAGGACTTTCTCCATGCTAAAACTATGTTAGAAAAAGGTAACATTTGTGGTCTCTATATATAACCCCCGATTTCTTTTCTTTTGCTAGGGAACTGAACCCGAGTTTGTCGTCGAAAATCTGGTTTGCTCCCATCGGGATTTGAACCCGAGTTGCTGGGTTGAAAGCCCAACGTCCTTGGCCGGACTAGACGATAGGAGCGCGGATTCGTTAAGTTAAAGCTTGCTCGACTCTCATTAATATACTTTTTGCTACCTCTTCAATGCTTCCGTTGCCGTCTACAATTACGAAATTGTATTGCCCTGCAAGTTTCAGGTATTCCTCCCTGAGCTTCGCGATCGTCTCCCTTTTGTCGAACCTTTCTTTCTGGCCTTTCCGCTTCTCCAGCCTGGTTATACTCTCATCGATAGAGACGTCTATGAAGATTACAATGTCCGGCTTGGGAAACCTGCTGTTCAGCGCGGCAAGCCAGTTCCCGTCGATTCCGGCCGATGCGCCGTACGCTATGGTTGAGAACATGTACCTGTCGCTTATGATTACCTTATTCGCTGCCATTGCCCGGCGTATCAGGCTGTGCACGTGGTCCGCCCTGTCTGCAATGAACAGGAACTGCAACGTCTCGTCGTCGAACCGCCCCCCTTCCTTCAGGTTCTCCCTTATCATACTTCCTATCGGTCCGTCTGTCGGCTCCTTCGTGACCTCTACGTTGTTTCCGAAGCGCTTGGACAACGCATCGCTAAGCAGCCGTATCTGCGTCGATTTTCCAGAGCATTCTATCCCCTCGAAAACTATGAACATGGCATCGACTTATTCTCTTCGGGAATAATTATAATCATATACCTTAGATATGGGCGCTGCTAATCTATATGAAAGAAAAAAGAAAGAGAAGAATAAAAATAATCTATCTTGAGAGATCGCTGACTTCCTCCCTGCTCGCGATGTCCTTTGACTGTGCGGCCGCGGAAACCATAACAACATCGCCGACGTTCTTTATGTTCTTGTACAGTATGCTCTTCTGCTTCAGTACGCTCTTAACGTCGCCCCTAGAGTTCTTCCATTGGGACATGAGAAGCCTAGCCACCTCGCCGTGCTCAAGGTCTACTACTACGTCCTGGACGTCTCCAAGGTACTGCCCCGCGTCGCTGTATATATCCATATGATATAGGTCGGATAGGTTCATGGTCACACCTTTTTCAATGAACTAATAGCGTGCACAGGATTTTAAATGTTTACTTCTGCCGTTAATACCAGAATATCAAGGCTGCATCCAGTCTATTTCGTAATAGTCGTGCTTCGTGTTCTGCAGTTCTATCTGCCTGACCTTGTAGTAGGTCACAGCTGTTTCCCTGTCCACTATGGCAAGCATCAGTTCCATCTTGCTCTCCTTTGCCTCACGTATGGCGCCGGCAAGCTCGTTGCCGCCTATGTAGTCCTCCTCGTTTATCGCCAGCATTGCGTACTTTGGCGATGCACTTTCCGGAGTGTCTGCCACACCCCCATTCCTGTGGTATAACACATAGTCTATCTCCACTTTCTTCTTGCTCGCCTTCCCAGGTATTGCAAGTATGAACGTCTTCCTCACCGAATGCGCTACCCTTATAGCTCTGGCCCATTCCGATATCAGGAGTCTTGCCTCCTTTGGGAATATCTGCAGGACGTGCTTGGAATGTATCCACGCGCCGTTCTCGCTGACAGGCCTTGCGCCAGGGAAGTATATCCTGAAGTGGGTGCCGAACTTGAATCCTGTCTTCACCACGTATCCCTTGCTCCGCCAGTCCTTGTATACCTCGTAGAGCTTAGGGAAGTCACGCCTCCTGGATGTAGCTGTCTTCTCTATCGCTTTCCTGCCCTCGTTCGTCACTGACAGGACTTTCTGCCCTATCAGGAACATGGTCTCATAGATGTCGAGCTTGTTGTACTTTCCGCGCTCTGCGGCCTTGTACGAGCCATGCTGCCCGAACCAAAACTTGTTGTATATGTCCTTGCCCTTCTCCAAGTCCTCCACTATCGTCATCATGTCATGCGGGAAGAATATGCCCTTGAACTTATATCCGGAGAGGTTCAGCGACGAGCTGGGATACTTCTTGACAGGGCTGCTGTCTGCCCGTTTGAACTTGAATGAAGGCTCCTTTATCATAAGGCCACGGTCCCTCCAGTCCTTGTATGCGAAGTACCTTGTCATAAACTTCTTCCTGTCTATGAAGAGCCTTGCCAGCTCGTTCAACGTAACCTGCTTACTGCCTTGGGTGCATTCCGCATTCCTGACGTCTATCAGGTACAAAGCCTCCTCAAGGCTCAGGATGAGTGCAGAGTCCCTCTCCGTGCCGAAGTTGCCCCTCTTGAGTATGTCTTTGGTTGACGGGTCTATCACCCGTATCGTTTTGTTGATAAGCTCTATTGCCAGCATGCAATACCCCGTCAGTCGATCTTCTGCCTTGATTCATTTTTGAGCAGCGCCTCTTCCAGCTCCCCATTCGTTACCTTTGCCAGATTTTCCTTTACGCGCCTGACCTCATCTATGACCTTCTCGGCAAGCATCTTCTTCAGCTCCCCGCTAAGGAGCTTGCCGTCCCTGTACTCCTTTGCAAGCGCTTCGGATTCCCTGCGATTCAGGAAGTAGCTCCTCAAGTATATGTATGAGACGTCAACGTCGGGGTTCCCGCCGAGCCTCCTGTGCTCCTCTATTGTCGATCTTCCGCCGCTGAACGCGTTCATTATCTTCTTTGTTATCGTCTTTTCATCGTCATTGTAGAATATCGCATTGTTCTTTGATTTCGACATCTTCGCGTTGTCCACTCCCGGAAGGAATATTGTGTGGAGCACTGCCGGCTTCTCCATTCCAGTCCTGGACGCTATGTCTCTTGCTGCCCTAAGATGCGCGTCCTCGTCAGGGCCTATTGGCACAAGCACGTTCCTTATTCCGAAAAGGTGCTGCGGCAGAAGCACATGTGCTGACTGTATTGTGGGATAGAAGTGGAGGCCTACGTTCTCCTCGTTCTTGTAGCCGTATATCGCCTTTATCTCAGACATTGTTATGTGCCTTGAGAGCTTTATCGCAAGGTTGTATATGTTTGTGTATACCTGGTCTATGATTATGTGCGTCTTCTTCGGATCGAATCCGTATGCCAGCATCTCCCGTGCAAGGGCCATCGCATTTTTCAGCGCATCTTCCTGCGTTGCCACCTTCTTTGAGACGTAGCTCTCATCGTCCGATATAGGTATGAAGACATGGACTCCGTATTCTTTTTGGAAGAGCAGGTTTGTGTCGAATACTACCTTGTGGCCGAGGTGCAGCTGCCCGGACGCGTTCAGCCCTGACACTATGGCAGACCTCTCCCCCGATCTCAACCTTTTGAAGAATATGTCGAAATCCCTGTGCGAATGTATAAGGTTGTTCTCAAACGTGTAGAACCGCGGCAGTTCGCGCACAGTTCCTATTGGCTTTGCGTTAAATTCCGATACAAGCTTCCTGTTGTCGCTCAGTATCTCTTCCGCAAGGTCATCTGGTGGCATAAAATCCATAATAATAGAGGTTTATTAGTTAATATACTTATATTCTAGAAGGGTTCAAAACTTGACTTGATAAGAATGGGAAAGAAGCTCTATTTAATAGGCATGGATGCGGTGCCGCTCTGGATCCTCAAAGAGTTCAGCGACCAGAGGGGCATGTCTCCATTCAAAAGGCTCCTTGGCAAGGATCTAATAAGGAACATGGAATCCACGCTGCCTCCCATGACCGGGCCGGCATGGCCATCGATATACACGGGGCTTGAGCCAGGAGAGCACGGCGTGCCGGATTTCTTTGTGATGAAATGGGATTACACCCCAGACCTTGTCTACTACGATTCTGAGAAGATGCCCCCGTTCTGGCATGCGCTATCAGAGCACGGGCTAAGGTCGCTGATAATAACACCTGCAACTGACATAATTCTCTCCAGGGACAGGAATGTGGACATGATAACCGGGTTTCCGCTCAAGAGCCGAGCAAACTCCAGTGAACTTGAGGGGCTGATGAAGAAGCACGATTTCAATGGTGAGCCTGACATAGAGAAGGACATGAAGGACGGGAAGATGGGCGATGAAGAGGCGGCGCCCATATTCGCCGGAAGTATAAGGAAGAGGTCAAAGATGGCAATGGAGATGCTTGAGAAGAAAAGCTACGATTTTGTCTTTGTCTGCTTCACAGAGACTGACAGGTTCCAGCACTTCGTATTGAACAAGAGGGACATGGGCAAGTATCTTCTTCCGCTATACAGGGAGATTGCGGAATTCCTCGGATACGTGTTAAATAGGGCGGACAAGGAGAATGCCTCGGTTATGCTGGTCTCGGACCACGGGGCGCAGCCGATAAAGAAAAAGTTTCTCTTGAATGGGTGGCTGATACAGAACGGCTTTGCATACTTCAACAAAGCGATATCGGATGCATTTGAAGGCAAAGGAGGCGTAAGGGGGCCAAACCCGGCGTTGTATAAGATGAGAGAGGTCATCATAAAGAGCAGGTTGCGCGGCATGTATGACAAGATGCCTCACGGCATGAAGAAGGCGGTCTTCAAGACACTAGGTTCTGTAAAGGGCGCATACTCTGAGGATTACCTGAAGTTCCACTTGTTTGATATGAACATGAATAAAACAAAGGCCTTCGCTGCGATATCCAACGATCCGGTGGCAACGATATGGATCAATGACAAAAGGTTCGAAAATGGGTTTGTGAAGGAATCCGAGAAGAAGGAGCTGAAAGATAGGATAATAAGGGAATTGAAGTTGCAGAAGGCCGAGGATGGCGGCAAGCTCGTAGTCAACGTCTGGGATGGAGACAAGTATTACAAAGGAACCTCTAAATTCATAGCCCCTGACATAATGATTGAGGTGAGGGAAGGATACACGGTAGACATAACGCACTCCTCAAGGAGCACGTTCTTCATGGATCCGGAAGGGCCGAAGAGCGGCGACCACATAAGGAACGGCATATTCGGCTTCTATTCGAAGAACGCGAAGATTGCAGATACGCGCATATCGGTGTATAATGTAGCGCCCACAATATTGGATTTCTATGGGATCGATTCCGGAAGGTTAAGGAAGAACTCAATACTAAGGAAGCTGGGGAAATGAGATGAATGTGCTCATCGTAGACATGGGTTCCCGCCTCAACAAGTTTGGAGGGGAGGAGAGAATGGCCAGCCTTCTCCAAAAGAGGCTTAAAGGAAGTTTCACTACATTCTATTTGGGATACGAAACCCATTATACTGGAAATGGCAAGGACCACATAATACTTGGACGGGGCAAAAGGATCAACGAGAATATAAGGAGGAACATACTCTCGGAATTGAGCCCTTTCAGGGTTGCATATTATCTTTTTTACGTGAGAAACCTTTTCGGGATCGGCATGGGGAGAGGCATACTCCTGGAGAGGATCAGAAGGATAAATCCGGAAGTGATCATATCGAATTCCATACAGGATTTCCCAATTATAAATTACCTGAGGGGGAAGGGCCTGGATTTCAAGACAATGTACATAGACCATGGCAGCATATCGACAGGCAATACTGCCGGATACTTTTCAAAGGAGGGGATACCTATGACGTTCGGCACCGGAATCAACGCAGCCAGCTTCGAGAAGGCGCGCGCAGAGTTCTTCCGGTTCTTCAACATGAATATCGCAATAAACCTCATGCAGTTCGAAGCAATATCCAGATATACGAAAAAAGTCGCATACATACCGAATGGCCTGGACATAAAGGCAAGGCGCGAACCTTCCATGGAACGTCAGCTAAGATCCAGATTCGGCATAAAGGAAGGCGACTTTGTCGTGCTGTATGTCGGCAGGCTATTTGATAGGCAGAAGAATGTCAGCACGCTGATAAGATCCTTTACATTGATTGACGATCCAAGAATGAAGCTCGTGGTTGCGGGAGAGGGCCCGTCGTTCAGCGAGTATAAGGCGTTGGCAGGGGATGACGGCAGGATAATATTCACAGGTAGATTGGAAGAAAAAAGACTGAATAGCATATACAACCTGGCGGATCTCTTTGTGCTGCCTTCCGTGTGGGAGGGATTCAACCTCACGGTACTTGAGGCTGCTGCGCACTCCATTCCGATAGTACTCTCTAAGAATGCATATTCCCAAGATTTAAGGAAGGCAAGCGGCGACCACATAGAGACTTTCGATACGTTCAAACACGAGGAACTTGCGAGGCTGCTTGACAGGGTAAGGAAGAACAAGGGCATGAGGGAACGGTTAAGGAAGGCCTCGCACGAGATAAACGCATTTTTCACCGAAGAAAAAATGCTAAAGAGATACGAGAAGGAAATAAGGGGTTTGGCTGCAGGAAAGCGTTGATTCAGCCTTCGCTTATCCCTATTCCGAAGAACCCTTTCGAATCTGACAACACGAACCTGCCGAGCTCCTTGTTTTCGTTATAATCTTCGATCAGCATCGGCCTCTCCAATTTTATTATGGAATGCGCAGCATTTAGAGGGGAAAAGCTGCTTCCGGGAAGCACATCCCCGCTTGATGCCTCTACGACTTTGCTTATCTTTATCTCGCATCCCACCTTATTTCCATAGATGTTTGCTGTCTTCCACGTTTCTGGCTTCCTGATTATGAAGATTAGGGATCTCACTTCCTTGATCGGGGTTATTTTCTCGGATTTTGGCAGGATTATCGAACCCTTGGCCTCATTTGCAATTCTGGGGCTTGCTTTTATTGCTATGTTCTCTCCGGCTTTTGCGGATTTCGCCTTCTTGTTCTTCACCATGAGAATACTTGCCTCGCATTCGCGGCCTGACGGGAAAATCTTTACCCGTTCACCGGAATTTATCTTGCCGCTTACTACCTTTCCGGCAATATACGAATCCTTCCCCACACCAATTATGCCTTGGACAAGTATCCTGAGCTTCTCCCCCTTCCTCCCTTCCTTTACATCTTCGCAGAGCAGGTCTGCAAGGCATTTCCCCGCGTACCATCTGATGTTTCTCGATTTGGTCGTCAGATTCTCTCCTTTGTATGCAGAGATTGGAACGAACTTGACATTGTTGGTATTGAAATTTATCTTCTTTAGGAAGTGCGTAAGGTCTTCTTTTATCTTCGCAAATCTTTCTTCGTTGTACCCTATCTTGTCCATCTTATTTACTGCGACTATAAGGCGATTCATGCCAAGCATCTGGGCAAGGAACACATGGCGTTTTGTCTGGTCTCTTATCCCCTCTTCTGGGAGCGCCGAGACCAGAAGAAGCGCGATGTCCCCATAGGATGCGCCGCTTATCATGTTTTTTATCAGCTCTTCGTGGCCTGGCACGTCTATGAATTCGAACGCGTTGTTCTTGTACTTGATTTGGGCTCTGGTCGTGTCGTAGGTCATTTCCCGTTCTCTCTCTTCCGCAAAACTGTCAAGAATGAATGCGGGCTCAAAGGTTTTCCCCTTCTTTTCGCTGTATTTTTTGGCTTCCTCTATCCTGACTTTCGTTGCGGCTCCGGTCTGCATAAGCATGCTCCCGATTAAAGTTGATTTGCCGTGGTCTTTGTGGCCTAGCAATGAAATTTTTTTCACTCGCATTGAAGCACTTACATATATCCTAGTGATCTTAGTTTCTGCATGACCATCTCCCGTTCCTTGTCCATGCTTCTTCCGGATCTTTCCTCTTCCTTTGTTGTCTCAAGTTCCTTTATTATCGCGTCTATGCTCTTTGCACTGGATCTCAGCGGCACTGTGCAATGGGTGCAGCCAAGGCTCCTGTACCTGTATCCGTTCCTCGAGAAGTACAGAGGATTTACCGGTATGCGTTCCCTCCTCACGTAATTCCATATGTCTATCTCGTTCCAGTCAAGGAGCGGATGCACCCTTATGTGGCCGCTTGTGCCCATCTTCGATGAGTAGTCGTCCCATAGCTCGGCAGGCTGATCTTTGTAATTCCACTTGAAATCCTTGTCCCTGGGGCTCATGTATCGCTCCTTCGCCCTTATGCCGTGCTCATCCCTCCTTATCGAGACTATGAGCGCATCGAACCCATGTTCGTCGAGGACTTTCTTCAGGGTCTCTGGTTTGTTCTTCCCGCAGCATGCTGCGCCGATGAGGTCCGGTTTAATCTCGCTCTCCGCGACTATCAGGTTAAGCTTCCATTTCCTTGCGAGATCCTGCCTGAACTTGTATGTCTCCGGGAAGTCTATGCTGTTGTCTATGTGTATTACCGGGAATGGAATTTTGCCCAGGAATGCCTTCCTTGCGAGGGCAAGCATCGTGGTGGAGTCCTTGCCCATGCTCCATAGCGCTGCCACGTTCTCGAACTTGGCTTTGGCCTCCCTTAGTATGAATATGCTCTTCTCCTCCAGAATGTTCAGGTCTTGTTTTATCATAAGCTACACCTTGTTCAGCACCTGCAGCCCGACGAGGTATTTTGTCGCGCCCCTAATCCTCTTCCCGTTCCTTACGAAGATTGGAACCTTTGCGATCATCTTGTATCTCTGGTCGTAAAGCTCTGCAGCTGACTTTGTCAGATCCTGCATCTTGTTCAGTTTCCCTTCGTTAGCCCATGCCATCCTGTAATACCTTATTCCCGACTTGCCCAACGCGGCCGAGAACCTCTTCCAGTTATTTTCTGAAGGCTCCTTGTTCAGTGCGTCTGACGCTTCATCCACCTTTTTCCTCTTCGCATCCACGGTATCGCCTGTTTCAGATGTATCCCAGGGCGCTGAGCTTCCCCATTACGCCTTCGTTGCCAGGGCGTCCTCGCTTGCCATGCTTATCGGCCTCTATATTGGCCGCTATCTCCCTCAGCACGTATGTTGCATAGTCCGAGACGGATGAAAAACCCGTATTCTTTATCTGCCTCTCTATCTTGCCGAAAAGTGCCGAGGGTATGGTTATCGTAGTATATTTCCTCTTCTCGCCTGCCATAATAGTCATCTTAATGTAATTTAATGTTAGGACATTAAGATATATATAGCTATCTGCGTGCGCGACGCCCGAATGGCTGCCTCCGGAATTAGTACATATGCCTTATATACCTCTATGGTTGGATATTATTGATGGATTCTTCTGGAGGGGGAAAATCTGGGTCCGGAGGCGCGGAATTCTCCGAGATTATGAAACGCGTGCCCGGCTACGCCTATCCCGCGCAAGAGGCCATAATGGCGGCAAAAAGGGATCAGGGACTTAAGGAAAACATTGAGAATGTCAATAATATCCTAGAAAGCATCCAGAACCAGATTCAGCGCAACATCATAAAGGAGGCTGCAAGAAAAGGCCATTCCTTGAATCCTGTGGAATTGAGAATGGAGATGAACACGAAGCTTGACGATACAGCGAATTTAGGCCGTCGACTCTCAAAAGCCATAAATATCATAGAGAGCGTTGACAAAAGTCCGGATGGCAGGCTGCTAAATAAGACGGCACAATTGATAGCCAACATGAATGGCGTATGGATGGATAATTGTGAAGCCACCGTATTCGCATTGGAGAGGCTCGGCGACGTAGCAAAACACACGCTCGATGCTGAAGTGACGATCAGTGTGGTAGACACGCTTATTGAATTAATGGACAGCACGGTTGATGACAGAAAGGCGCCTACGGCCATGATTGCCTATCTGTCTTCGGAGATGGTAAAGGCTTATAATGATGAAAGGAAAGGCGGGATAACAACAACGGCCAGGAAGATGGCGGCAAAGAAAGCATCCGAAACCGTAATGAAATGCCTGGATGACGTGGATTCGATGATAGGAAAGGGAATTGCGATGTTTGAAGCTACCGACATACTATCAAGAAAAGAACAGGAGGAAGGATAACTGCGCGGTTTTTGGTAATTGTTCATCTTTCCTGAACGCGGCGCAATAGAACATTTAAGTTGCTGGATTGCGCATAACTCCATTATGCAGAAAAGAACCTACAGCGCACGCCAAGCCCTAAACACCATAGAAGGAGTAGATGATGCCAGGATCGTTTCGCATGCCTTCAGGCAGAAGAACGAGTCCCTATCTGCAAGAATAGACGAACTTCTGCGGCTTGTCAATGACCATGCAGACGATACCCGGAAAAGGGAGGGTTCAAAAAGCCTCTTGAAGAAGACAGTACTGGTGTGTTTTGGGGCAGCCGCGTTTTTTGCAAGTCATGTCCTGAGGCCTGGCATAAACGCGCAAGTTGCCACAAACATTGCGATTGCGGAGAGGCACGCTGAGGGAAATAAACATCACACAGAGACTTTCCGGGCGTTGAAAATAAAGCGGTTATCGCAGGAAAAAGAAATAACGGAAGCGCAAGAACTTGAGGCTTCTCTGAGGAATGCGCTTCGTTACGATGGCCGGAGTCTGTATTCCGGCATTACCGACAAGTACATCGCAAGCGTGATAGGCCAGGCAAGATGGTCCTCAAAGCGCCTCGGCATACCCACGGGCTTTGTGCTCTCGGACTGGCTAATGGAATGCGGGAAACTTGATCAGGGCAGCATGCCTAACATAATGGACAACAACCTTGCCAACATGGGCTATCAGGGAAGGCTGAATTTTCATCTAATACGCTACCCGGACTTGCACATGTTCGCTGAAGCTTACGTGGATACGCTGGAGAGGTCTGATGTAAAGGGATTGAGGGATTATAGGGAGATAGTTGGCGGAATGATGAAGGCAGACTTCTTTGTCGGGGAGAGCGCAGATAATTATTACAGGAAAGTGGTCGGAGTGCGCAGGATTCTGCCTACGGCGCTAAGGAATTAGAAATATGCATGTGGCGGAGAGGCCAGCATCGTCTTCAATAACGTCTCCATATCTGTGGCTAGGATTCGGCTGCGGATTGGCCGTCGCCGCTGGCGCTTGCTCCGTTGCCGCAATTCACGCACGGCTTTAATCTTTCGAGATAGTCGTACACGTAATTCGCGCGTATCCTGCCGGCAACCCCAAGACCCTTTCTGGTCAGGTGGGGCACGAGCGCATCATTATCCAGCCTTATGTCTTCTATCAGGCCAAGCTCTCTCGCCTCGGAGAGTATAGGAAGGTCTTCCGGAGTCGCATGTCCTGCCTTTGATTGCTCGGGAATGTTTCCGTGCTCTGGCTCTGTAAGCCTGTAAAGGAGGTTGTACAACGCAACGGCATGCTGGGTTATGCTATCAGACGGATGAACCAGGCATGGATTGTTCTCGATGAAATTTTTACGCAGCACGGAGAATATCATATTCGCCTCGCCCTCCTCTGCGCATTCGATGTGCCTGTTGATCTTCGACAGCTCTTCCGCCGCTTCCCTTCTCTCCGTCTTCAGCGCAGATATGCGGTTCGCAGCCTTCTTTACTATTCCGTTTATCTCGTCCATTTTATCACGTTTGAATGTCATGCGTTGAATCTTTCTATCTTGCTTTTTCTGCGAATTCCTCTTTGCTTATCTTTGCTAGCTCCAATGCGCCCATTAATGTGCCGAGTTTTACTTCCTTGTGAAGAGGTATGGCAGTAACTACCCTATTGCCGCCAATAAATTTTCTGAGTATGTCGCGGCCTCTCTTCTGCCTTGCAACTTCAAACCCGAATTCTTTAACCAGTATTTTATCATCTCCATTCCGGAGAGCCTAGGCAACTCCGCCACTTAGAGCACCCACCTTCCTTGCCATCTTTAGCTCTTCTTCCATCTGAGGCAGCTTTTCGAGATAAAGATGCAACGCTTCCTTGATGCTTTTTATGGGCCGCCTCTATCGTTTTCCCTGCGTAGTGATCCCGGTTATGGGCTCTTTGATTATGTATACGTTTTCCTCTTCCCAGATTAAAGTTTGCAATTCCATAGGCTTGCCTTAGTCATTTCACTACCTATATATTGCAGATACTCCGCCGTTTGGCGGCAAAAATCATAAAAAGAAAAAATCGAGGAGCAAGCTTTAGTGTCAGGTGTTAGTAGCAGTGCGCTCACGGGTCGCTTGCGCTCCCCGTTTACACGCCTGCCCTATCAAGGCCATGTACTATGGCCACCCTAATGTCCCGTTTCGGATTCGGCTTCACCCTTAGATGCTTTCAGGGTTTATCCGATTAGCGCGTGGCTACCCAGCGATGCCAAAATGACAACTGGTAAACTAGAGGCGCCGGTCTTCTGTTCCTCTCGTACTAAGAAGGCCTTATCCTCCGACATTAACACTCCCAGTAGATATTACCGTACTGTCTCGCGACGTACTGAACTCAGCTCATGTAGGTCTTTAATGGACGAGCAGTCCAGCCCTTGGTGGCTCCTGCACCACCAGGATGACCTAAGCCCATATCGGTGTATCAAACGGCTGGGTCGATGTGAACTCTCACCAGCCACGAACCGGTTACCTCCAGAGTAACTTGTCTGACAGCTTGGAGCCCCATTAAAAGAGCTACCAACGTTCGTTAAGCCCCTATTTCTAGTCTGCGTCCTCCGCTTTTCAGGACACAGTCAGCCCTGCATTTGTCTTTCAACTTAACGGTGGGTTTCCAACCCGCCTAAGCAGAGCATTGGCCACTTTCGTTTCCTTATCGAAAGCAACCGCCCAGTCTAACTATCCATCTGCTACTGTCCCAAACGGTAAGTTGCGTAAAGAGCGGAGAGTGGTGTTACATTGACGCTCCGCGCATGCCGAGACATGCGCATCGACGCTCCCACTTACGCTCTGCAGCGCTCTTCACACAACAATAACAGACTATAGTCAAGCTTCATGGAGACTTCATTTCCCACTGAGAGAACGCGGCATGTACACCGCGCAGTAAGTTCACCGGATCCAAGATTGGGACAGCGGGACAGTCGTTACGCCATTCATGCAAGTCACCTATTAAGTGACGAGGTATTACGCTACCTAAAGAGAGTCAGAGTTACTCCCGCTCTTTGCTAGCGCTTAGCTCCCTTGAAAAGGAGGTTCGCATACTAGTAGTGAGCAGGCGTCACCCATCATACTAAGCATTACTGCTTTGCGATGAGTTGTGTTTTTGGTAAACAGTCGCTGTCCCCTTGTCAATGCTATCTGCGCTTACCCGGCGCAGACATGGCTTGTCGAAAACTTACGCCACTAACTTGCCGATTTCCCTAACCTTGGTTCTTCCGCCACACCTTGGCCTTCTCAGCCAGCAGCACCTGTACTGGTTCTAGGTACGATTTGATGCAATCGCTGCGAACTCACTTTTCACTGGCCCAGGAATTCAACCGTTTCAGTTCATTTAGCTGCTTCTCCTCATAATGAGACTCCG
>JAJYVZ010000053.1 GCA_021791725.1 Microcaldota archaeon
GAACAAAAATACAAAAACCGAAGTTCATGCAACAGAAAAGAAAAAAGATTGCAAAGTGGCAGAAGATAGTCGCAAGAAGAAACAAAGGTTCAAAGAGAAGAGACAATGCAAAACAAAGACTGCAGAGCGCATACACTGAAGCAACAAACCAGTCAGACGACTATCTGCATAAACTTTCAGACAATCTTGTAAATTCAGGATATACATCATTCGCAGTAGAAGACCTTCACATTCAGAATATGGTAAAGAACCACAATCTCGCGCAATCAATTCATAATGCTTCATGGAACAGATTTATCCAAATGCTCTCATACAAGGCTGAAAGTGCTGGTATGAAGGTAATAAAAGTGGATGCAAGGAACACCTCAAAGGAATGCAGTAATTGTGGCAACATCATGGACATGCCACTATCCATTAGGGAATACAACTGCAACAGATGCGGATTGCAGTTGGACAGGGACATAAACGCATCAATAAACATACTCAAAAGAGCTAGGGAGGGACACTCCCGAAGATACGCTCAGGGAGATATGGCCTCTGCGATTCAACAGGAATCGAAAAGCCGCATCGAAGAACTGAGAACCGATAAAACACATCCTTTGCAGGATGCAGTGATTGCATGAACGCAGAGGAAGCCCACGCCGTTTACGGGTGGGAGGACGTCACACCCTCTTTTCCTTCCATTTTTCTGATAAAGTTCCGCTAATGTGATAGCTTTTTAAACATAACCATACACAATAACTATACGGGTTCTCTACTGTAGGAAGGGTAAACTGGTCGCCTTGCCAGCACACATCTGTGTGTTGGCCTCTTCCTTTTTAACAAAAAGCATATGAGCGCAAGCTCTAAACGATTTTATACTTTTTCTTTCATAATATAAGTAAACCCTAATCTTTCGTGTTTTTCATGGCAAAAGAAAAGGAGAAGAGCGTAAAGGAGCTAGAGGACCTTCCAGGAATAGGCCCTACGTCAGCAGAGAAGCTGAAGGCGGCAGGGTTCACGGACATAGGCAAGGTGGCCATAGCATCTCCGCATGAACTGTCAGAAGCCAGTGGCGTAAGCGTAGATGCGGCAAAGAAGGCAATAGAGGCGGCAAAGCAGGCCACGACCGTGGTCTACGACACCGCAGAATCCATATACGAGAAGAGGAAGGTGCTTGGAAGAATAAAGACCGGCTCCAAGGAACTGGACGCAATGCTTGGCGGGGGCGTGGAGACAAACGCCATAACAGAGGTATACGGCAGGTTCGCCTCAGGGAAGACGCAGCTTGGTTTTCAGCTTACGGTCAACTCCCAGCTTCCCATGGACAAAGGAGGGCTTGACGGTTCGGTGCTATTCCTAGACACAGAAGGAACGTTCAGGCCGGAGAGGATAGAGCAGATCTCAGAGGCTGCGGGCATGGACCCAAAGAAGGTGCTCGAGAACATATTCGTGGTAAGGTGCTCCAACACAGACGAGCAGATACTCACCATAGAGAGGGCGGACAAGCTAATACAGGAAAAGAACATCAAGCTGATAGTCGTAGACTCAATGATATCGCTGTTCAGGTCGGAGTTCCTCGGAAGAGGGGCACTGGGTGAGAGGCAGCAGAAGCTCAACTCCCACATCCACAAGCTGCAGCAGCTTGCAGACAGGTACAGCCTTGCCGTCTACATAACCAACCAGGTAATGGACAACCCCGGAATACTCTTCGGAGACCCTACTACCCCTGTAGGCGGCAATATAATGGCGCACGCGGCAACGACAAGGATATACATGAGGAAGAGCAAAGAGGACAAGAGGATAGCGAGGCTGGTGGACTCGCCCAACATGCCAGAGGGGGAGAGCGTGATAAAGATAACTACCGAAGGAATAAAGGACTAAGGCGAGGATGCATATGCACACTTTCAGAGTTAAACTCAAAGGTAGTAAATCGCAGTTCTGCGTGGCGATTCAATAAGGCGCGCCCGCATGAGAGAATTCGACATGGAACCTGTGCTGTGAGGAAACCGTTATGCGGGTTCGGAATAAATCGTGTATTCATGCTTTTTCTAATAGGATTGGGTCTTGACACAAACGATATATCCGTAAAGGCACTGGACATGATAAGAAACGCGGATTCGGTAATGTTCGATTCATACACTAACATCATACCAATGGATTACATAGCACTAATAGAGAAAGAGGCGGGCAAAAAGATAATCGAATTGAGAAGGGCGGATCTGGAAGACAACATAGTGTCAACGATATCACAGGCAAAAGAAAAGAATGTGGCCATGCTAGTATCTGGGGATCCAATGATTGCTACGACCCACAGCATCATAATCAACAAGGCAATTGAGCTTGGCATTGCATACACCATAGTGCATTCCTCATCAATACTCTCTGCGGGATTTGGGGAAAGCGGCCTCTCCCCCTACCGCTTCGGCCAGACTACTACTATCCCTTTCTGGTCGGAAAATTACAAACCCGTTTCTTTCCTTGATACCGTGAAGAAAAATCTTGACATAGGCGCGCATACCCTGCTGCTCCTTGACTATGACGGCATGGAAAGAAAAGGCATGGACCTAAAGATGGCAATTACACTGCTTGAGGAAGCCGAGCGGCAGAGAGGATACGGGATAGTGAAGAAGGGCCGGAAGATAATAGTGATGGGTAATCTAGGAAAGCGCGATCAGGCCATAATTTTCAAGGACATAAGCGAGATAAACTTGGAAGACCTCAATGAATTCAGCGGCAAGATCCTTACCCTAGCGATCCCATCCAAACTGTCTTTTGCGGAAGAGGAATCAGCATCGAGGTTTCTGAGAGAAAACAACCCGTAAAAGCACAATTTCTTCCCAAAACCCTTATTCTGCAACCCACCGTCTGCCTCTTTATCTCTACCAACATATCTAATGGTTTCTGCGCAAATTCTTATATTTTTTGTATCAGTAAGGTATTGCATCAGCGCATATTTTATCAAAAGCTGGGTGACATTATGGCCGATATCAAGACCGACATAAGCATTGCTCCCGAAAGGCTGACAGCCGCAGAATTCAACGAAGCTGATATGAAGTTCTCAGTCGAGAACGTAGGAGAGGGGGTATACTGGGTTGAGTGCATGATAGAGGTGCAGCAGCCGCTCTCCCTCGCTCCGGACAGGATACTAACGATAGGCAAGACGCTTGTCGGGATAATAGGGCAGGGGCACAAGAGGGAAAAGAGGCAGAAGCTCTATGCGAGCAAGAACCTCAAGCCAGGATCCTACAACCTGAAGCTGACTTTCTATATGTACGACGAGGACGGCGTCATAGCGGACAGAAAGGAGCACCTGAAGGAGATAGAATGCGTCGATCCAGTGAGCCAGAATGCCAAAGTATTATAAGATATACGATTCAAAAGAAGTAGTATACGTGACTGTAGACGACGGCGGTGCGGTCATAATACGCGACGCTGCCGGAAGGAAGGTCTTCCTGACAAAGTACCAGGCAAAGATCATGAAGTTCGGAATAGAGAACCTCATAAGCGAGCTTTTCAAGGACGCAGACTCTTCCAAAGTGAATGCAGAGGAGATAAAGGCCGAGGACATGCCGAACGCCTAATTGGTATAATACGTTGGTTTTATGGCAAACGATAGCGAATACAAAGAAAGCGACATAGAGAGGCTCATCAAGGAATACCAGGGCATACAGTCCGGGCTTAGGTCAGCCACCATGCAGACGGACCAGTTGAAGGGGCAGAGGATGGAGCTTGACACTGCAAAAGAGGAGGTGGAGAAGGCCACGGAAGACGTTTACATAACGGTCGGCGGAGTGATAGTAAAGACTACGAAAGAAGCGGCAATGAAGAGCATAGCGGAGAGGCTCGAACTCCTAGATATGAGGATAAAGGCATCGTCCAGGCAGCTTGACGACCTGAAGGGAAGGGAGAAGGACCTCAGGGAACAGCTCACGGAGATGTCAGGCGACCAGCAGAAGAAGTGAGTCGTTTGCAGAAGCCGATAAGCTTTGACGAACTAGTATCGCTCCTTAAGAAGAACAAGGACGGCAACTTCCTGATAACCTTCCACTCTATGGGAGACAGAGACGCCGTTGGATCCGCGCTTGCACTATCCACCTATTTGAAGAACTCCGTTGTATCTACTCCAGATTTCATAACCGGAAACACAAGAAGGATGCTGTCCAGCATAGACAGGAAGCTGAGGATAAGCAACACGTTTCCCGACAGGATAGATGGAGTCATAATACTAGACGCTAACAACACCGGCGCGCTCGGGGCGTTCGAGAAACACGTGAGACAGTTAGCCGGATTCACCCTGTTCATAGACCATCATCTTATCTCGACAAAGGAAAAGACTGGACTAATATTCAACGACGAAAAGTACAATTCCACATCAAGCATAATCTGCGACTTACTTGAGGGGCTGGATTCGGAAATAGGCCAGAATACGGCCCTTCTCCTCCTCAATGGTATAATAGCGGATTCGGCCGATCTGCAGAACAGCACTGCGCATACCTTCATGCAGATATCCAGTCTACTCGAGAAGGCAGGAGTGACATATAGCAAGGTAATGTCATACTTCCGCGAGGAAGTGCCAGCGCAGAGAAGGTACGAATTGATAAAAGATCTCGGCAGCGCCTCCATAGAGATAGCCGGAGATTTCCTTATAGCGCATGGCAAAACCTCAGGGCATGCCAACTCCATAGCCGACGCGGCTATCAAGGTCGGAGCGGATGTGGCCGTATTCTGGTCAGAAACAGGCAAAGAAGTGTCAATTTCCGCAAGGCTAAGGCCTCCGCTCGACGATGAGCTGCAACTGCACCTTGGGAAGGTCATGCAGGACATATCCACACTGATAGGCGGGAACGGCGGCGGACACCCCTGCGCGGCAGGCGCATACGGACCAAGAACTGGCAACGGCAAGATGGCAGTCATCGAGGCCATCGCGGAGATAAGGCAAAGGATGGAAAGCAGCAGGTAGCATGCGTTTGTTTTATACGGAAAACGAAGAGGCAAAATTTATTAATATATATGTGCATAATCCTGTTATAAAACGGAGTAAACATGAATACAAAAGCACTAATAGGGGTCGTAGTAGTAATAGTCATATTAGTAGGGCTGTATGCGTTGCTGTCAAGCAACCTCTCTGTTCCGCCTTCGATCACATCAATATCTTCCGGGAGCCA
>JAJYVZ010000054.1 GCA_021791725.1 Microcaldota archaeon
CGATAACGCGAGGGGGCTGCCTGAGGTGAGGAACGATGCAATGATAAGGTACATAAGCTCCGAAGGCGAGGGCAGGGAGATCCAGTCCGAGGTCAGGGTGCCTTACAGCGAAGCTGATTTCTCTGAAAAGATAGGGCACGCTATGGGATACTGGAACGGGGACAGGGAAGCCGAGCCGGTGGCAAAGGACGAGAGCTGGAAGTGCGGCTTCTGCAGGTTCTTCGGGAAGGAGTGCACGGTGTGGTGGAGAGGAGCATGATATGGTGAACACGGGAGAGCTCAGCAAGGATTCGCTTAGGGAGAACTTCTCCAAGGACTACAAGCGCTACTACTCCACAAAACTCTTCGACGAGATGGGTTTTTCAAGGCACAGGTGCAGGATATGCGGGAAGAACTTCTGGAGCGTGGAGAAGAGGGATTTGTGCGAGGATCCTTCGCATACGGAATACAGCTTCTTCTCTGACAGGCCAAAGAACATGGGATACAAGTCGTTCTGGGACAGGTTCGCTAAATTCTTCAGGGACAACAAGCACACGGTCATAGACAGGTACCCTGTCGTGAGCAGATGGAGACCGGATCTTTACTTCACAATAGCAAGCATACAGGACTTCCAGAGGATAGAGAACGGCGTGATGAACTTCGAGTACGGAGCCAACCCGCTGATAGTGCCACAGATCTGCCTCAGGTTCAGCGACATAGAGAACGTGGGCATAACAGGCAGGCACTTCACGAGCTTCATGATGGCGGGGCAGCACTCGTTCAACTATCCTGAAGAGGGCTACTGGAGGGACAGGACAATAGAGCTGAACTTCGATTTTCTTACAAAGGTACTCGGTGTGAAGAAGGAGAACCTTGTCTACAATGAGGATGTCTGGGCAATGGGCGACTTCTCCGAGTTCGGCCCGTGCCTTGAGAGCTTCGCGAACGGTCTTGAGCTGGTGAACAGCGTCTTCACCGAATTTGAGAGCGTGAACGGAAATGTGGTAGAGCTTAAGAGGAAGGTTGTCGACGTCGGATGGGGATTCGAGAGGCTCGTATGGTTTTACACAGGCAAGAACAACGCATACGAGGCCATATTCGGCGACATAGCGGCAAAGATAGAGAAGGATATGGGGGCTGATTTTGACAGAACGCTCTTCAGGAACTTCAGCAGGATATCTGGGGAACTTGACGTGACAGAGGTTGGGGCAAGCGAGGCAAGGGAGATGGCGATACTGAAGAAGATGGGCATAACAGGCAGGCAGTACAACGAAAGGATAAAGCCGCTGTCCGCCCTTTATGCTCTTCTCGACCACACCCGAACCCTTCTGTTCGCGGTCTCGGACGGCGCGCTTCCCTCGAACATAGGCGGCGGATACAACCTTCGCGTCATACTCAGGAGATGCTTCAGCTTCATAGACGAGTATAAGATCGGAACGGGCGTCGAGGAGATAGCTGAGATGGAGGCGAAGGAGCTGCACGGCATGTATCCGGAGCTGCAGGAGAACCTTGACATGTTCAGGAAGATAGTTGATGTCGAGAGGAAGAGGTATGGCAAGAGCCGTGAGAATGCGGAGAGGATAGTCGATTCGATCATATCGAAGAGAAGCAGGTTCGAGAAGAGCGAGATGAAGACGCTATACGAGAGCAACGGGATAACTCCTGAGATTATAGCCACTGTGGCAGCGAAGAAGAACGTACGCATAGAACTTCCATTCAGCAGCTACCTTGAGATAGTGAAGGGGGATTTCAGCGGCAAGAGGAAGGAGGAGCAGAAGATAAAAGATGCCCTGGACGTAAAGCAGCTTCCCGCGACGAAGATACTTTACTACGACTTCGAGACGGAGTCAGATTCCAAGATCATTTATTCGCACAAGAATTACGTTGTGCTTGACAGGACCCCGTTCTATCCTGAAGGAGGCGGCCAAGCAGCGGACACCGGAACAATAAATAACGAGAAGGTTGTAGACGTGCAGAAGGTTGGGCATGCGGTAGTGCACGTCATGGAGAATGACGTCTCGGGCGAAAAGGGAATGGGCATTGGAAAGGGAGCACGTTGCAGAGTCGACATAGACAGGAGGAACAGGCTTATGGCGCATCACACGGCAACGCACCTGATAAGCGCAGCCGCCAGGAACGTGCTCGGAAAACATGCATGGCAGGAGGGCGCCAGGAAAGAAGCGGACAAGGCGCACATAGACATAGCGCATTACGAGAAGCTGACAAAGGAGGAGATAGGAGCGATAGAGAATTTTGCGAACGACGCAATATTCAGGGGAATAAAGGTGAGCATAGAGGAGTTGGAAAGGGGAGAGGCAGAGAAGAGGTACGGGTTCACTATATACCAGGGGCATGGGGTCCCGGCAAAGAAAATGAGGATAGTTGTGATAAGGGATAGAGACGGCAATGTAATAGACGCAGAGGCATGCGGCGGCCTTCATCTTGTAGGTAACGAGAGCGACATAGGCATTGTCAAGATAATAGACACTTACAGGATACACGACGGGATAGACAGGATAGAGTTCGTTGCGGGAAAGGCGGCATTAGACTATTTCAGGAACGAGCACGATGCGCTTGCCGGAATAGGAGAGGCGCTCAACGTGCAGAGGTTCGGTTCGTTGAAAAGGATAGAGGCGATGCAGGAAGAGATGAAGGAGGTAAAGAAGATGGCCGACGGGCTTGCGGAGTCTCTTGCGGGATTGATAGTCGATCCTAAGGCGCTTGAACATGTTGTTGCTGAGGCGGCAATGCAGGAGGGGGCTTCAGTCATGGAGCTGGATTACCCGAGGGAGATACTAAGGAAGATAGCGGCCGGAGTCGTTGAGAAGCACAAGAGCAAGACGGTGCTGCTTCGCAACAAAAGAGGCGATGTTGTGTGCATAAGCGGCGATGATTCGAGATTCGGCGCCATAGATTTGGCAAAAGAGCAGAAAGGATTCACTGGAGGGGGCTCCAGGAAAGCTGCTGAAGGCAAGATTGTTTAGATGGTTCATTGCAAGATTGGATATTCTCAATAATACTCTATCCGCTGATATACATATTTCCGTCGTATGTTGCCAACGGGGCGCCGGTAATATTCGGAGGCGGAAGGCCGATAGACAACGGAAGGAGGATTGGCGGGAAACCTATATTCGGCCCACACAAGACGGTGCGCGGGTTGGCTGCGGGCATAGCCTCTGGTGCAGTAATCGGCGCCATAGAATCCGTTTACCTTCCTTATATGCTGGTTATAGGGATAGCCATGAGCATAGGCACGCACGCGGGCGATTTGATAGGAAGCTTCCTGAAGAGAAGGATAGGAAGAAGCAGCGGCGAGAGCGTATTCCTGCTTGACCAGTATAGTTTCCTTGTGTTCGCACTGCTATTCGCGCTTCCGTTTGGAAACATTCCGGAAGCGTATGGGATATTGTTCATAATCATCTTGACTGGGATACTCCACAAGGGCACAAACGTCATAGCGCATGCCCTAAAGCTTAAGCACGTCCCATGGTAGATTACGAATTCTCAATCTCCAGGTCGACTTTGAGGAAGTCGGCATAATCAGATACAATGCCTGAATCCCCTATTTCCGAGAGCGCCTCCTTCGCCTTCTTTATATAATCCCAGTTCATCTCTGATGCCATGGATACCGCGTTTACTCTGTTCATGGACATGTGCGCTTCAATGGTCTTTATCACGTTGGGCCTGAAATTCTGTGCGTCGCTGTTATCTCCTTCCTGCACTGCATCTGCAATGTCATCCTTTATCTGGAATGCCATGCCAAGATTTCTTCCGAACGCCTCAAGTCCGCCAGTGTAGTTGCTGTTTAGGTAAAGAGCCGCAATCTTGCAGCTTGACCCGAATGCAGATGCACATTTCAGGTCTATTATTCTCTTGTATTCGTTGAGGTCCGGCACCTTCCTCTCGCTCTGGAATTTATAGTCAAGCATCTCCCCCGCGCATATCTCGAGCGCTGTGCCGGACACGCTTGACACTACCTTGTCGCCGTATCTCGACAGTATGCCAACGGCCTTTAGGAGAAGCGCGTCTCCGGAAAGAAGAGCAGTTTCGCTGTTGTATTGAATGTGCACTGCCTTCTTTCCCCTCCTCGTGATATCCTTATCTATCATGTCGTCATGGATGAGCGACGCGGTATGCAGCAGCTCAGCTGACACTGCCATGTCTATGAAATTGTTCGGTTTATCCCCAACCAGCATTGCACCGAGGAATATTAGGGTTGATCTCACAAGCTTGCCTGGCGACTTGAGGAGATATGATGACGGCATTCCTAGTTCGTCATTAATAAAGTCTTCGGTTCCAAATGATGCTAGCCTAGATTTGGTGTCTTCCAACGCGTTGATTACTGATCTTGGAAGTTTTCCTACGATGTCTTTGATCTCGGCGGGCATTTGAACACGGTAAACACCTATTATTTTCAGCGAAATAATAAAAACATGCGTTCCTCAGTACCGCTTCTCTACAACCAGGACAAACGAAGACGCCAGGGTCACGATTATGGCAAAAATGAATGTTGCCCCGTATCCGCTTGAGGCGGATACCGCGCCTGCGAGCAGAGAGCCAAGAAAACTCGATGCGCCGATAACAGCGATGAATAGGCCTATGTAGAATCCTGCCTTTCCTTCCTTCGCGTCCCTTATCATCTCGTATACAAGCACATATGACGATATGCTCCATAATGCCGCCGCGGTGCCTGCAACCGCATACCCTGCGAGGTTGTCAAGGACCGACACGCCAATTCCATGAACGAACAGAGGAAGCATTATGAATGCCATGGCAGCTGCCCTGAGTATTGATGAAGCGTGGTAATACCTGTGCAGGTCTATGCCTTTGGCTATATAGATGATTGCAAGGAAGATCCCTATCTCCCCTACTCCGTCGGCCACGTTTATTATGAATACGTTGTTGTAGCCTATGCTGTTGTTTACCAGGAACGGGATATACGCGGTGTTGAACAGATATAAGCCGAGGTTGAACAGGAATATCGAGAGCATGAGCAGGTACGCATTGATCCTTCTCTTGTTCCTCGTTATGAGCTGCAGCCTTTCTATGAGCGAATGGCTTATGAATGAATGCTGCACATTCC
>JAJYVZ010000007.1 GCA_021791725.1 Microcaldota archaeon
TGACTTCCAGACTTGAGATTGTCGCTTATCTCTCCAAGGAAGAGGCTGAACTGCCTCCGAAGAAGAACGTCATCGGAGTTGATGTGAACAGCAAATGCTTTGCGGTTTCCGTCGTCTCCCCCGAAGGGAAGGTTCTGCACCAGGATTACTTCGGAAAGGACACAAGTCTCAATGTTGCCATAAAATCCCTGTTGGAGCGGAGATTGCATAATCTCAACAATTCTGACTTTTTCCAGATTTCCAATAGGCGAGTCCCTGTAAACGGACTCATGCGTTCCGATGAGGTTGGTTTGCCCAACGTTGCTGTGCGACATGCAAATCAATCATGGAATGCCCCATTGCTTGCAATGGGGTAGTTTACCGAACCGTTTCCTCAGCCATCCTCTTTCTCTTTCTCTCAACTTTCGCAAGCCATTCCGAGAGCGATTCGGTCTTTAAAGCGTCATGGCCGCCAGCAGTATTAATCTCCTCCCTTATAATTCCTATTGCAGCAGAGTACGCACCGATTATCATGTCCTTTATCTTCTTTATCCTCATTTTTTTCGAGATCACATATGCCTTTGAGAGCGCATCTCCGGCACTCTCCCTAAACTCCGCAGCAGCTATGAAATCCTTGTTTTTTTGCTTCTTTCTTGCTTCCTGGAGGTATAATTCATAAAGCTCCGTCTGATTCTCAAGCTCTTCGTGTATGTATGTCTGCATCTCCTTCTCGAAATTCTTTCTCGTAGCGTTCTCCTGCAGGTTGAAAACCGCAATCTTATCGAGAATGAGGGTGGTCAGGTGCTCCGAAGCCCTCCTCGTGGCTTTTATCGCTCTTGCAAAGTCACCTTTCCTTTTGTAATCCTCCGCATCATATTTCCCTTCTAAATATTCGTGTTCGTGATCTGTACAATCCTGGCCAATCTGGGCCTTCTCTAACTTCTTAGAATTAACATTTTCCTTCTCAAAACCATTCGCTGCCATGAAATGCGAGATATAATATTCATCAAAATATAAAAACAGTCTCTACAATGAGATGAAACCGCATCAGGCAGAACCAAAGCCCGCAAATGCCAAAATCTATCCAATACTCAAGGAAATTTAATTTACTCCAATCCTTTATATTTTATCAAAGTAAAAGATTTTACCTAGATTTATTGATATTCCACTATTATTGGAACATACATAAGCCTTTTAAATCTATATCCAACAAATCAGTAAATAAGGCGAACTAGACGAGAAGGCGATCGTATGGTAGACTTCACGAACGAACTTTTGAGTGGAAATAGCGGTCTGAATGATGACTTGTCATCATCTCAGATAAAGATAGTAACGATTGGCGTTGGCGGCGGAGGCAACAACACCATAAATCGTTTGCTTAAGGTAGGAGTAAAGGGAACCGAGTTATATGCGGTAAACACCGATGCTCAGCACTTTAAGATACTCGACGACAGGATCAAGAAGGTCCTGATCGGGAGAACCATGACAAGGGGTCTTGGCGCGGGCGGAAACCCTGAGATAGGGGCAAAGGCCGCCGAGATAGACAGACAAGCCCTTGAGGAAGTGCTGTCTGGTGCGCAGCTCGTGTTCTTGTGCGCAGGAATGGGAGGCGGAACCGGAACTGGCGCGATACCTGTCATAGCGCAGATAGCCAAGGAGCAGGGTGCCATAGTTGTTGCAATGGTTACATATCCTTTCGACCTCGAGAGAGTTAGAAAGGTCAAGGCAGAGGAGGGAATCCAGAGGCTTAGGAAGTCTGCAGACAGCGTTATCATATTGGATAACAACAGGCTTGTCAAGCTGGTGCCGAACTTGCCAATGAACGATGCGTTCGCAGTTGCAGACGACATACTTGCAAAGGCAATAGGAGGCCTGGTCTGGACGATAACCCAGCCGAGCCTCATCAACATAGACTTCGCAGACGTAAGGGCCATAATGTCGAGCGGTGATGTCGGATTCATAGCCGTGGGAACGGGCAAGGGCAACGACAAGGTGCAGAGCGCATCCGATGCCGTGCTCAAGAACAAGCTGCTTGATGTCGACTTCGAAAACGCCAGAGGTGCGCTGATACACATATCAGGCGCATCAGATCTTACCCTTGGCGATGCAATAAAGGCCGGAGAGATAATCACCGAGCGCATGGATCCTAAGGCAAACGTAAAATGGGGTGCAAGAGTCATTCCAGGATACGAGGGCCAGATAGAGATAGTGGCGATAGTAACCGGGGTCAAAGGCGCGAGTATACTCGGAAAATCAGAGGAGAGAAGCACCCAGTACTCGGACATAGAGATGATCTAAGTCCAGGGAAGGGGCAAGTCTTTCTTCTTTTTTCTTTTATTTTTTATTTATATTAAGTGGTGAAGGGAATGTGGGAGAACGAAAAGATTGATTATGATGCATTTTCCCCAAAGACGCTTGTAGTTGGGGTAGGCGGCCAAGGAAGCAACCTTATCAACAGGTTGAGCAGCCATGGGCTGAAGAGCGCATCTACGCTTGCGATAAACACAGATCTGGCTCATCTTAACATGATAAAGGCTGACAAGAAGATACTAATCGGCAGGGAGATAAACAAAGGACTTGGCGCAGGAGGGTTTCCTGAAGTTGCTGCAAGGTGTGCTGAATCAAGCAAGAGGGACATAGAGAACGCGCTCTCTGGCTATGATCTTATATTCATATCTGCAGGAATGGGAGGCGGAACCGGAACGGGCGCTGCGCCAGTAATCGCACAGGTTGCAAGAGATCTTGGTGCGACCACCATCTCTACAGTGACATATCCGTTTGCGCTGGAGAGAAGCAGGAAGGCAAAGGCAGAATGGGGCATAGAAGAGCTGTCCAGATACTCAGACACTGTCATAGTTATAGAGAACGATAAGCTTTTGTCGTATGTGCCTAACCTTCCTATGGACAAGGCATTCGAAGTGGTAGACAACATAACAGGCAACGCAGTCAAGAACATAGCAGATGCGATAACCCTGCCAAGCTTGATAAACCTTGACTATGCAGATCTTAAGACAATAGTCTCGAACACGGGCACAGCAATGATAAACATAGGCATGGGATCAGGCCCTGACAGGGTGAAGCAGGCGATAAAGTCCACACAGGATCATCCTCTTCTAACGGCAGACACGGACAACGCAAAAGGCGCTCTGGTGCATGTGATAGGCGGAGGAAATCTTACGATAAGCGAGGCCACGCAGATAGGAGAGGGAGTGACGGAAGGCATGGCAGGTAACGCGAACGTCATATTCGGCGCAAGGATGGTGCCAGAACTGAATGATCAGATAAGAGTAATGTCAGTGGTGACTGGAGTAAAGGCAAGGTTCGGCAGCAAACCCGAAGAATCGGTTTCGGCTCTAAAGATTGAAGGCCTGCAGACGGTCTACTAAACTCCCTGCGAGCGCTTCTTTTTCTTTTTACCGTTATTTTAAGAATTCTTTTGATTTCTGGTATTCTTATTTTGAACGTCGAAACCGCGTTTTGACGAGTTCAGAGTATTTTTATATATTGCCTTTTAATATCATGCTGTTGTGCGGTGTTTTAATGTCTGACGAGATAATGTACGCATCTGCGAAGGAACTGAGGATAGGCAGATACCTGATAATAGACGGCACTCCTTGCAAGGTAGTGGACATAGAAACCTCGGCTCCCGGAAAGCACGGGGCGGCGAAGATGAGGATAACAGCCATAGGAATATTCGACGGCTCGAAGAAGACGCTCCTTAAGCCAAGTGACGGCGACGTCGAGGTGCCTGTGACAACGAAGAAGAAGGCGCAGGTAGTGTCAATAATCGGGCAGACCGCGCAGCTTATGGACCTTGATACTTATGAAACGTATGAGCTCCCTATACCTGAAGAGATGAAGAGCGCACTAAAGCCTTCGTCAGAGGTAGAGGTTATAGAGGCAATGGGAAAGAAAGCCTTGCTAAGGGTGCTCAGCAGCGGTGTTTGAATGGACATAGATATAAAAGTTCTAAACGATGCGCAGAATCAGCTCCTTAAGAGAAGGGAGATGAAACTGCATGCGACATACACGGGCAAGACCCCGGCGAAGCAGGACATAAAGGAAGAGGCGTGCAAAAAATTCAACCTCAGCCCGGCGACAACCGTCATAACAAACGTGAACCAGTTGTACGGGGAGAAAGCAAGCGACATAACCGTGCATTGCTATGAGAGCGCAGAGGCAATGTCAGTGGAACCAAAGCACCTGAAGGCGCGTGAGCAGAAGAAAGAAAAGACCGGCGCAGAAACCAAGCCTGCCTCTGAGCAGAAGAAAAACGAGAAGGCAGAAGAGCCAAAGGCCGAGAAATAAGAAGAGGATTAGATGGCAGACGACAAGAAAACCAAAAAGAAAGTAAAGGAGTACAAGCCAGGAAAATCGTGCCCGAAGTGCGGATCGAGGCTGGCAGATCACGAAGACAGGATGACCTGCGGGAAGTGCGGCTACACGGAATGGAAGAAGGGAAAGGAAGTAAGCTGACGGGTGTTTTAGATAGCGTATAAAAGGAAGGTTCAGGCGGATTCCCAGAAAGAAATCCGGCTAAAGAGCAACAAGCGGTTCATCTACTCGATGCTCTTCATCCTGTTGGTGTCCCTTGTATTCATATTTCCTGCGCTCACTGCCTGGAACTATATTTCCATAGAAGCTTTGTCATATGTCGAATCAATACTGCTCTCCTTCCTTTTCACTTACATAGCCCTGTCATGGCTACTGCACAAAGGCATAACCCTAAAGGAAATTCCCAAGGCGCTTGGCATCGACAGGGGCAGGCTAAACCTTACCTACATTGGATACGGGATATTGCTGTTCATAGCGATATTCTCGTTGGAGTTCTTCGCAGGTTCGCTGAGCCAGTCAACAGGCGTGGCCATAAACACGAACTCAAACATCCTGATTCAGGGTGCACCGCTCGCATTCCTGCTATTCCTTGCCGTAATAGGCCCGATAAACGAGGAGATACTCTTCCGGGGCCTGCTTGTCCCAAGGATAGGCATAGTCATAAGCGCAGTACTGTTTGCAATACCGCATGCATCCTACGGATCAACATTCGGGATTGATATATTTGCCGCATTTGTGTTTGGCATACTGTCAGGCTACATGTACAGGAAGACGGGAAGCCTATACCCCTCGATAATAGCGCACATACTCGTCAACTCGTTCGCGGTTCTCGCGTTCATGATCTGAGGGTGGTTCTCTTGCAGCTCAAGGTCATACTTGTCGAGCCTAAATATCAGATAAACCTTGGCAGCATGGCAAGGGTGTCGAAGAACTTCGGAGTGAAAAAACTGCACATAGTAAGGCCAAGGGCAAATCTTACCGGGCACAGGGCGATAATGTTCTCAAAGCACGCTAGGGACCTTCTGGAGAACGCGAAAGTGTACAAGAGCTTTGAAGAGGCCATAATGGACTGCGATATAACCATCGCAACTACGGGTTTGTGGAGGAAGGGAAGCGTGAATTTCAAGAACGTGAATCTCGCCGACAAGGCAGTAGGGCGTGCGCTCACTGCCGCAAAGGGCAGTGGGAGGATAGGGCTGATAATAGGGAGAGACGACATAGGCCTTACCATAAAGGAGCTGTCGATGTGTGATCTGATAGCATACATAGGCACAGATGAAGGATATCCTGTAATGAACATATCACATGCGTTGTGCATATTTCTATACCTGCTTACAAAGGGCGGCTATTCCTCGTATAAGATGGAGATGTCAGATTATGCAAGCAGGCGGGACCTGAATACTCTTTTCAGGATATTCAGAAAAAGCATAGAAGGAAAGAATATGAGGGACAGGGCTGCCGTTGGGCGCGCATTTGCCAGGATAATAAGGATCGCCAAGCCCACTAGGGAAGAGGCCCATGCGCTTATTACCGCACTGAAATAAAATGGTGCAATACCTCTTTATGGCCCGTATCCAATAGGCCATAATTGAATAATGGCATTGGTACCGTCTCTTAAGATACCTCTTTAAAATAGAAAAAAGGAAAAGAATTTCAGCTCCTTGAAGGTTTCCTTCTCTTTATTATCTTGACCTTCGTAGGCGTAAGGAGTATCCTTGTCTCGTCGATCTGCGCCATGTCGCCATTGGTCTTGGTAACATATGTCTTCAGCCTCGAGAGTATGTTGTTCCTTGTCGTAGGCCTCTTGTTGAGCTCATCTACCTTTAGAAGTATTATGTTCTTCTTCTGGAGTTCCTCCTCTATCAGCTTTACGTCGCTCTCGCTTGAGATCTCGACAGGCTTGACGTACATGTCCGCAGGTTCATGCAGAACATCAACATCTTCCATCTCTTCGGATCCCATGTAGTCCTCTATGTCCATCTCTTTTGATACTCCAAATACAGTTCCAAGTTTATCGAAAACTCCCATCAAATCACTATTTGCCATTTGCAGCCGATTATACATTATAACAATCGCTTTTAAAATACTTTGCGTGTTCCGTCTATACCTCCATAAATTATCCGTGCATCAGTCATCCGCGAACTCGGGCAGAACGCTTATATCTGCCGCGCCGCTTCCCGGCATAAGCAGCTTTTCGGCAAAGCCCTTCATCCGCCCCTGCGGCACAAGGTTCACGGCATACTTGATCCACTCTTTGCCAAAAGGCATGTACACGCTTGTCCTGAAGCCGTTCTTGAGCGCTTTGTTGAGCAGTTTTTCGTTTCCAAGGTAAAACTCCAGCTCCACAGACTTCCTCTTTTTGTCCCCGGCTATAAATTCGGATAGAGCGGAATCATCCAGAAGGAGAGTGACGTCCCTTGCCTTGCCAAGCACGAAACCTAGTTCCTGGCTTAGGTTTAGTCTCTTGTCATCGTCCTTTTCTTCGTGCATCTCCGCACCGTTCCCGTTCTTCAGCGACACCTTTATGTTCCTGACGCCCCTGTGCGACCTTATGTACTCCCTCGCATCCTGCACGTTCTGAAATGCTATGCCGGAATTCTCCATCTTCGAGAGCCTCTCTGCTATGCCCTTCTCCGCCTCCAAGTCCACTATCTCATACCAGCCGAATACCTTGTAGTGCATGCATGTCTTGTTTATCTTGCCTATGTTTGCCAGTGCAACATCTTCCGATATGCCGCTGCCTATCTGTTCCATGGGTATGTGGATCCTTCCCTTGACCCCCATGCGCGCTATCTGCCTCACAAGCTGCATGTAGGTCGCGGTTATGTAGTTCGCCTTTGCTCTTTCCATTGGCGCGTCGCTTAGGAAGGAGATGGTCGCTGTAATCCCCCTCGCGTTGAACGATTTTGCCTTTGACACGGCAGCGCTCATGGTTATGCCTCCTATGTGCTTCTCCACGAGCTTGTATACTATCTTCTCCATCAGAGAGTCTTCCTTCAACCTTCCACCAACGTGCAGTATACGTGCCGTAACTCTTTAAACGTATTGTTGCAATCTTGGGTAAAAAATTTCCTGGGCAGATACCTATGGCAAGAAAAACATATCCTGGGATTGGCAAGAGAAACGAAAGGACAAAAACGGATTACACAAGCGCAGAGCAGTGCGCCTTCGGCCCGTAACACGCGTGTTGTTTATTATTGTTCCATTTTCCATTTCTCAACATAAATTCTTTTAATAGTTTATGCCGTATAGTAATGCGGCAGAAAGGCGGGAAGCTAGGGGTTTCCTAAATCGCAGATCCCCTTTACGGCGAGCCGAATGCCTGCTGAGTGTTGAGTGTTTTTACCGGGCCGAGGCTTAGGCAATGATGTTCTGCCTGGGGCGGTGGCTTTGTGTATGAACCGGGCCAGGCCGGAAGGAGCAACCCTAAGTATATAAGCATGCAGGAAGCAATAGCTGCTTGCTGTACAGATAAGCCATGCTCTCCAGATACAGATCTGAGTTGATGCTTTGAAACCCTGTGCAGACATTCAATCGCGACGCAGACTTCTGCCACTGATGCGTGCTGGGGTCGCCTAGTGGTAGGCAATGCACACACACGGCACTGCCCACTAAAGGGCGGCAGCCTGCTAAGCTGTTTAGCCAGAAATGGCTTACGTGGGTTCAATTCCCACCCCCAGCGCTTTCCATTCCTGCTCATTCCCGCATATTCAACGCAAAGTAAAGATGCGAACGTTTTAAATAACGCACGGACAAAATGTTTTTGGGGGAGTTCATGGCCGTGGAAGGGCAAAAAGGGCCGAATCGCATTCATGATACAAAAGGACACCCACTGAAGGCCGGGTTGAGGAAGGAAAAGATAGATTCCGAGGCTACGGTCGGGGAGCTGAAGGAAAAGATAAGGGATTTCTGCGACAGGAGGAATTGGAATCAAGGCACCAAGGATCTTCTGCTTGCGCTGTTCACTGAGGTGTCTGAGCTCGCGGAGCCGTTCAGGTTCAGGTCTGACAAGCAGATAAGCGAGATACTAAGCAATCCTGAGAAGAGGAAGGAGATAGAGAAGGAGATGGCCGACGTCTTCTGGTTCCTCCTGCTCTTCTCTGCAAGGCACGACATGCCGCTCGCCCCCGCGTTGCTCAGGAAGCTAGATGAGAACGGGGCAAGGTATCCCGAGGACAAGATAAAGGGCCAGACCGAATACAAGAAATACAACGAGCTATGAGTGGCTGCAAAGCATTCTTTTTAATGCTTTCCCTTAATATATTACCTGTTCTTCACCCGATTCATTTCATGTGGTTCTTTGGCTGATCAAGACACAGACGCATTAAAAAGCAAGCTCAGTGCAGCAAAGTCAAGGGAATCCCTTCTAGAGCGGGCGCTGGGAATAGTCAGGGACGAGGAGCGCGAGCTCAGGTACGGCATCTCGCGCAATGATCAGGGGGCAGAATCGAAGGTAAATGTCCTAGAGTCTAAAGAAAAAGGCATAGAGAACAAGGTTGCGCTATGGTCTGCAGGCAACATGCTCTTCATAGCGGCTGTGCTCGTGATAATAGCGCTTACCGTATACTTCAGGAGCTCGCTTGCGGGAAACTTCGGATTTTATGAACCTGACGGATTCTACCACTTCTCTGTAATAAGGGCCGCTGTCCTGCACAACTTCATAGTGCCCAAGACGCTGAGCATATCGGGCTGGCCGCAATCTACGCCTGTCGGCGAACCGGTAGGTCTGTACTGGGTCACCCTGTTTCCGTACTTCTTCCTCAGGTTCGTCGGCATAAGCTACTACACTATAATGCGCTGGATACCCGTGCTTTTTGGGATCTTTGACGTGCTAGGGGCGTATCTGCTTTCGAGATACCTAAGCAAGGACAGGTTGTTTGGCCTTATGGTCATGGCATTTGTGGCACTGAGCATGGGCGACGCTGCAAGGACAACTGTTACAATATACAGGGGCGACGGGTTCGCGGTCATATTCCTAATACTTTCGCTAGTCTTCACCCTGCAGGCCATGAAGGAGAACTCGAAGAAAAGCATCCTCTACTCGGTAGCAAGCGGAATAGTGCTTAGCGTGTCGAGCCTGGTGTGGAACGGCTCGTCATTCGGCATAGCTATATTCCTGTTTCTTTATTTCCTTGTTCTCGCCTACGGGTTCTTCGGAGACGACAGAAGCGTCATAAGGCGCATAAAATACATCCTTCTCTCAATATTCGTGTGGTACCTCTTCGCCTTCTCCTATGTCGGCAACGGCCTTGCGCCAGCGCAGACCTTCACGCAGCTCACGTTCATACCGATATTCATAATAATGGTGTTAAGCTGGTACATTGCGCTGTACACTGTGGTCAAGAAAAGGTACGGCCTTGGGGCAAAGATTGGCATAGCTGCATTCTACTCGCTTGTTACCCTGTCGCTGATATTCGTCGCGCTTCCGGGCTTAATAAACAACATATTCGTCCTGAACGGCTTCTCCACATACCACAACACGTTCGCTACCACCATAGAGGAACTGCAGCCTCCGTCGCCGCCTTTTCTAATCGCAAGTTTTGGCCCTACGCTGTTCACCAACCCAATGTCCATACTCCTGTACATCTCCTCTTTCTTTACCTCTTACAAGATGCTGTTCCTTGCCATTATAGTAATCTCAATGGCGCTGTATTCCTACCTCAAAGTCACCGACAGCGAAGACAGAGAGGCAGGAGGAAAGGCAGAGTTCTCATTCGGCCTTAGCTACGGAATGCTGTGCATGCTAGCATACCTCTTCGTGACCGTGTTCCTCCAGATAAATGCCGTAAGGTTCAATTCGCTTCTCTCAGTGCCCCTTGCGATATTCGTAGCTTACACGATATTCTGGGAGCTGACAATTCTGAAGAACCTGAAGGAAACCGACAAGAGGGAGATAATAATAATGGCTGCAGTCCTTCAGCAGCTTCTCCTCGCCGGTGTCATGATATCAAGCATTATTCAGCAGCCGTCACTTCTGCCTGTCACGGTAATAATCGCGGCAACAGCGGTGTCATGGTTCATAATGTACACAAAGAGAAACTCGCATCACCTTACGATCATAAAGATAGCAGCAGGGGAGGCGATCCTCATGGCAGTCATATACGCGATACTTCAGCAGCCGCTTACGTCGTCTGTCGTGGCAGCGGCTGCTGCCTCTTTTGTACTGTGGGCTATAATATATGCCGCTAGGGAATCAGACAAGATGACGGTTATCATAACCGCCCTGCTGCAGACCACGCTTTTCATGGCAATAATATACGGCATACTCCAGCAGTCCGCTCCCACGTATATTCCGGTGCTCATATCCCTTGCGTATCTTGCCTTCTGGGTACTGGCATATACAAGAAAGTACAAGAATCCGAATTATCGCGCAGCGCTGATAACGCTTGCAGCATTTTTTATCCTGCTTATCATAATGGATATACAGTACTCCACTGGCATAACCCCTGCAGACAACATAAACCCGCTTTTTATAAACGCCCTGCAGTGGCTAAAGCAGAACTCTCCAAACAATTCCGTAGTCCTCACGCTGTGGCCCGACGGCAGCGTCGTAGAGGGTGTGGCGAACCGGACAAGCGTGACAGACAGCGTAGGGGCGCAGAATCCTTCAAAGGCGGATCCCTTCGCGCGATGGATATTCAATGACAGCAACGATCCGCAGTTCCTCACCAGCAGCATAAGCGGGAGGCCCGACTACCTACTAGTAAGGTACAACTGGCTTTACGAGACGCAGGGAATATATACAGAGGCCCAGTTCGGCAACACAGTCAACCAGTCGCAATACGGCTACACAGCGTTCAACAGGGCGTCTCTCCAGTACAACGCCACCTCTGTGGCAATCACGTTCATAAACGACGTAATCGGGCTTGCCGCCAGGACGCTGATGACAAAGCTCACGAACGGCTCCACGCAGATAACAAGTTATGCAATGAGGAACGGTCAGAGCGGCATATCACCACTCTCCTACGTAGCAACTTACAACCAGAATACTGGGGCTTTCAGCATAGTGCAGCAGAACGGGTTCAACGAGACGAACGGCCAGATGCTGCTGCTCATGTTCTCTTCAGTGCCTAACGGCAGCTATCCCATTAACTCTACTGGCGCATACATGCTTGAAGATCGGATGGGATTCAGCAACATGATGAAGTTCCTTTATTTCTGTAACAACCAGGTATGTCTATGGAACGACAACAACACTGTGGCCCACGCCGAGCTCGTCTACGCTAATCCGGACACAAAGATATTCAAGATACTGTACAACCCCAACCAAACGGTTGTGCGCTAGAGTGTGGCGATGAAGGTTGCATTTGCATACGACAGTGCGTTTCCATGGTTCAACGGGGGAATAGAGCGCAGGCGTTACAACATAATGCGCGAGTTCGTAAGGACGGGTTACGAAGTGCACTGCTTCACAATGTACAGGGAAGGGATGCCATCCAGCGAATTCAAGAGAGACGGCATACAATACCACTGCTGCGCAAGTGCATTGCCCGAAAGCGACATGTATGTGAACGGGAAGCGCAACATCTTCTGGGCTATGAAATACGCAATATCCCTTCCATTCAAAATGTTCGGCTACAGGTTCGGCATGGTTGACGCAGACGCCTTTCCTTTCCTACATCTCTTCCCTATATACTTATATTCGAAGCTCACTGGCGCAAGGCTCTTGACTACATGGCATGAGGTCTGGAGCAAGGAATACTGGGCAGATTACCTAGGCCCTGTAAAAGGCAGGATAGGATATGCCATAGAAGGCATCTGCGCGAGGATGCCAAAGGCATTCATAGTGAATTCGCAGTCTACAAAGGAAGAGCTCAAGCGCACATTCGGCATAAGGAAGGGAGTGTACGTGCTGCCCGCGGCAATAGACGAGCAGGAGATAAGGAAGATACAAAGGCGCGCGAAAAAGGGAAGAACCGATTACTTTGTAACCGTCGGAAGGCTGATACCGGAGAAGAACATAGGCTTCGCGATAGAGTCCATGAAGAATGTGGACGCAAGGCTCCTAGTCATAGGCGCAGGACCAGAGAAGAAAAAATTGCAAGACAAAGCATCCGAAAGCGGAGCAGGAGACAAGATTAAATTCGAGAGCGGGCTTCCGGATGCAGAGCTGTTCAGCAAGATCTATGCGTCATTGGGGCTGATACTGGTGTCCAAGAGGGAAGGCCTATCGCTAATAAGCGCAGAGGCGATATCGCTCGGCGTCCCGGTGATAATAAGCGACCAGACGATGCTTCCTGAAGAGGTAAGGCGGTTCTGTATATCGATAAAGCACGGCTCTTTCACCGAAGGGCTAAGAAAAATGGCAATGGAGGCAAAGCAGAGAAGGAAAGAAGCAAACAGGAAGAGCGGAGCAGCAATACGCCTCTTCTCATCGAAGAGGGCAATGCCTGTATATAATAAATTATTGTCCGGTTAATATATGTGTTGAGATGACCAGTAAGATAAGCATAGTGATCCCTACAATAGAGGAGAAGGCGCTTTTCGACATAATAAAGAGACTAAAAAAAATGTTCGGCAGGGACGTAGAGATAATAGTGGTAGACAAGAGCAGCGAGAGGTATTACAAAAAAGTAAAAGCCACTGGAGTAAAGGTGATAAGGCAGAGGGACAGCGGCGTGGAGAACGCGATAATGGAGGGGCTTAGAGCTGCTACAGGTAACATACTCGCGAGCATAGATGCTGACGGCACGCACAACATGGAAGGCATAAAGGAAGGCATAGAAAAGATAGAGAGCAAGGAAGCCGACCTGGTACTCGGAAACAGGTTCGGCAGCCTCACAAAGGGCGCGATGAGTCCGCACATAATATTCGGCAACAAGGCCATATCAAAGATTTACAGTCAGTTCTACGGGGTCAACATACACGACGTGCTCACAGGCCTGTTCGTCATGACCAGGGAATCGTTCGAGAGCATAAGGAACGTGAAGCCCTACAGGGCAGGGATAGCTTTCTTCGCCATAGAGGTAGCAAAGAAGGGCTATTCTGTAGGCGAGGTGCCAATAGCATACTATCCCAGGTCGTCGGGAGAATCGAAGCTGGCAAGATCGAAGGTCGCATACGGCATAAATGTTACTTCCCACATCATAAGGTTCGCCAGGGACTACAATCCGCTTCTCATCTTCGGGCTTCTCGGCGTGATACTCATAGTGGCAGGCGGAATACTCGGCATATACGTAATCCTGAACTTCCTGCAGACCGGAGCGTTCACGCTCATAGGCAGGTCGCTGATATCTTTCATGCTGATAATAGCGGGGCTGCTCTCGATAATGGCCGGTTTCATACTTGACCTGCTGCTCGAGGTGGCAAGGAAGCTCGAGAAGGGCTGAAGGGCTCAGTCCAAGAATGGATATGGCTGGAGCTACCTCCTTTTCACGAACCGGTACAGGCGCGGAGGCCTGTACGAGCAGTTCTCAAGAAGCTTCTCCGTCTCTTCTACTATCCCATCGTAAACCATCTTCTTCCTGAAGTTGCGATTATCATACTTCTTTTCCTCTATCGTCTCATAAACGCGCTGCAGACTATTGATCGGGAAGAGTTTCGGAAGGAACTGTTTTGCTATTACCTCGCTTATGTTCCTCTTGAGGAATGTGCGCGCATCGCCTATTATCTGGGAATGGTCAAACGCCGTCGCCGGAAGCTCCGACATGCCGAACCATCCTTTCCTATCGTTTATCATGTCCTGCTGCACCAATGCAACATATCCTATTGAAACAGTCCTCCAGCGCGGGTCTCGCCTGGGATCAGCGAACGTCTTGAACTGCACGAAGTAGACGTCCGTGCCTCCTATCAGCGCTTGGAGCTTCCTCTTCAGCGCAACTTCAGGATCCTCGCCGCGGAGCAGAAGGCCGCCGGGCAGCTCGTATCTCCCCTTGTAAGGCGCCTTTTCCCTCGGATTCAGGAGTACGACAAGATTGTCGCCGATTATCGATAGTATGACAGGGTTGACAGCGACCTTAGCCGTTTCGTATTCCATCGGCATAACCTAATCTATGGAAGCAAAGATATTTATATGTATTATTTACGTTAACTTATTGTAAGATATACGTAAAGTATAAATACCTGTTGGTGCATAAGGTATCTTGTGATGCGATGAACGCAATGAAAGAAACGCAGAAAACTGCGAATATCGAGGCCTTAGGAAAGCAAATCCTAGAAACGATAAACGAGATATCAGAATTGCTAGATGCGCGAATAATCTATCCCCATGTGGAAGATGCCTCGTTCTACAATACTACATATCTGCATGACGGGTATCTAAAAATCTCCAGAAATGGAGGCACCATACTAATCACAAGGACCGTATATGGCGGAGAATGCAGTAGAGATGAAAGCTATGATATTTTCAAAACGAACGATAACGGCGAAATAATCTGGTTTTCTCCAGGAGAATGGATCGAGGAATTAGCCAAAGAACGGAATAACCTGAGAAAGGAAAATGTCAGAAATTTCGAATCTTGGAGCAAGATCCTGCGTAAATGATTGGTGAAAAAATGGGAGAAAAACAAAAAACAAATATGACGATTGGTCCTGCAGGGCTGGCCAAGAAAACGGCACAGAGTACGGAAAGTATAACCCCGGCGTCTGCATCTAAACTAAAATTCTTAGTAAACAGAATATTGAGATTTGATAACGACCCGACCGTCCAAGCCGCTATCATTATATGGACCCATATAAAGACGAGTATGTGCTAAGAAGGGATGTAAATGGCGCAATCCGTATATACGCCTCTCACGCATTTTCTGACGGTATGTTGGTATTCGAGATGGACTCCGGAGGCAAGGTTACGGCATTTCGTCGAGGCTCGTGGTTGAAACAGTTGCCAATGGAATACGAGAGGCTTAATCCGAAGTCGGCCTATGCCGAGGCATTTATTACAGTGTTGAAGGACATTGTACGCAGCGACCGCTTTGGGGATCGTGATAGCGATGAAACCATGGAACTCACGGACTATGCACGCGGTTTCGAACAGAACAAAAGGCTTGACACCGATACAAAGAGCAAGATCCTCAAAACCCTGTTGCATAAGAGATGGGTTAATAGTGCCGTGATAAAAGATGCCAGAAAGGAAATAGTCTACTGGAATGACGTACTTGAAAACGGGACAGGCTTCCTTGTAGATAGGTGCAGAAGCGAAGGAACTCTCTTCTCGCAACTAGAGACAATGTCGATTCTTAGGGACGGGGGCGTAGAGGAACACTGCAAGAAAAATCTACGCATTTATAGGAATTCTCTGGGTTCTGCCTTGGACAGCAATAGACGTGTAAGCAAACTGATATCAAAGCTCAAGAGGGTCGAGGCATAGAATGTGCATGGCCTGGCCATTGCAATCCGTCAAGAGCCGAATCCAGAGGGCAAGATTTTTAGCCCTTTAACACACTATAATACAGGCGACTAGGATGGATGCTATTGCGGCTGCTGCCGTTACCGGCAGCGCAGGCCTCAACATAGAGAGCCTTGTCAGCACAGAGCCCACATGGAAGGACGTTCTGGTAAGCCTTGTCAGGGAGAACAAGGTCGACCCGTGGAACATAGACATAGTGGACATAGTAGACAAGTACATAGAGCACGTAAAGCGCATGAAGATACTTGACCTAAGGCTGCCTGCGAACATAATACTTGCGGCTTCGATACTTCTCAGGCTGAAGAGCGAGATGCTGGTGATAGAGGAGCAGGCTTACCAGGAAGAGGAAAGGGAGGAGCGCATAAGGCAGAGCGTGAACGTCGACTCCCTTGTATTCCGGCTCAGGCTGCCTCCGAGAAGAAGGGTGACGCTTGCGGAGCTCATGTCAGCCCTAGACGAGGCTATGAAGCTGAAGGAAAATAGGATGCAGTCGCAGAAGCAGGAGCCGTTCCAGCTTCCGATGAAGTTCGACAAGATAGACATAAATGCCGAGGCCGATTACATATACGGCGCACTGAAGAAGAGGGCGGGAAAGGAAGGCCTTCTCACATTCCTCGATGCGATGGACACGATAAAGACGGATGACGTGCTGCTCCGGCTTTTTATACCCCTCCTGTTCCTTCACCACAAGGAGCGCATTGACCTAATGCAGGAAGTCTTCCTAGGAGAGATAGTAATAAGATTGAACTGATTGCATGCCAGACGAGATAGACCAGAAGAGGATTGTGGAGGCCGCGCTCTTCATGTCGCAGAACGCCATGAGCATCGAGGATCTGGTCAAGGCCACAGGCATAGCCTCCCCGGGATTCGTCAGGAATGCGCTCGAGGAGCTCATCAAGGAGTATGCCGAGAAGGGCACGTCCCTGGAGATAGTGAAGATCGCAGACAAATACGTATTCAGCCTAAAGGAGCCATACGCTGCAAAGGTCAGCGGCCTTGCAGTTGGACCGGATCTGAGCAGGGGCGCGCTGCGCATACTCGCATACATAAGCAAGAACGACGGCATGGTGCAGAGCGAACTCGTCAAGCTATTCGGAAGCACGACCTACGAATACATGTCCGAGCTCTCCGGCAAGGAATTCGTCGAGACCAAGAAGTCCGGGCGCACGAAGAAGATATTCGTCACCAACAAGTTCAGGGAGTACTTCAATATGTAGGGTTCTTCTCCTTTATTCCCTTCTTCATGTTCATGTACAGGGCCGCGACAAAGAAGAAAGAAGACAGCCTGTTGAGGTATCTTAGCACGTTCTCGTAATCCCTGCTCTCCAGCATGCCGCATTCCCTAAGCGCAGCGATGACTTTTCGCTCGGCCCTCCTTGCCACCGCCCTTGCAAAATGAAGGCGCACCGCGCCATCCGAGCCTGCGGGTATTACGAATTTTCTGAGATCCGGCAGTTTCCTGCCCAATTCATTTATTGTTTCCTCAAGCGATTCAATATCCTCCTTCTTGACCCCCCACCTCAAGCTGCCGCTCTTGCTGGAGACAGAGGCGAGTGACGCCCCTATGTGAAATAGCACGTTCTGTACACGATCAAGCTGCTTTCCCAAATTCTTGTCATGCACGTAAAGAAGCGCTATTCCTATGACGCTGTTCAGCTCGTCGACGTCGCCTATCGCCTCTATTATCTTCTGGTCTTTCAGTATCTTTGATCCGGAAATTATGCTCGTGCTGCCACTGTCACCCTTTCCAGTATAATATGTTGACATACTGGATAATGTCTCCTGACAAGTATTAAAAACTAACCGCAATATATACTTCAAAGGGCCTGTAGTCCAGTGGTAAGACGCCACCTTCACAAGGTGGAGATCAGGAGTTCGATCCTCCTCGGGCCCATTTTGAAAAATAGGGCGACAAAAACAATGTTCTGGCGCACATCAAGCCAGAGCTTCGCTACATATAATAGCCCAGTTATCGCCGAATCCCGGCAATGAAGCCCACACGATTCATATGCAGGTGAAGTGTCGAGTAATTGGCATGATTTACACAGAAGACGCAGCAACCACATTCTTCATGAGCATTGCTACCGTAACCGGCCCGATGCCCCCCACTCCGGGTGCTACATAAGAAGCACTCCTTCCTATCTCATCAAGGTCTGCATCCATCCCTGCGTCTATCACAACTGCTCCCTCCCTTACCATATTTTCTGTAAGGACAAACTTCGACCTATCTCCAACCGCGGTCACTATTATCTCGGCCTCGAGGCAATGCTGCTTTAGGTTCTTTGTCTTCGAATGGCACAATGTGACTGTCGCGCCCCTTGCCACCATGAGTTGAAAAAGAGGTTTGCCTACGATGTCGCTTCTGTTTATTATAACGACATCTCTTCCCTCCAAGGAAATACCGTAATAGTCAAGCATGCGCATTATTGCCGCAGGAGTGCACGGGGCGAACCTTTCCTTGCCCAATACAAACAAGCCTCTGTTGTGCGGCGTTATGCAGTCCATGTCTTTCGACGGCGAGACTGCCTGCGTTACCGATAGTCCGTTAACTGCTTCCGGAAGCGGAAACAACACCAATATGCCGTTGACTAGTGGATTGTTATTAAGTTCTGTTACCTTAGATATTATTTCTTTTTCTGGAGTTTTCTCGCTAAATGTGCATTCCTCTATACCTATGCCCATCTTGGCGCATGCCTTCTTTATTGCATTCAAGTACGGTACAGATCCATACCCGCTGCCTGCGTAGACCACCGCCAAGACCGGGGATATGCCATCTGACCTCAATTTTTTCATGCCTTCTGCCGTTTCTGCATTTACTAGTGCTGCCACTTCCATTCCATCCATGACCTTCGCGTGAATAGTCAAATGCGTTTTACTAAAAGCATCATAATCAACCATCACGCATTCCACCGCATATAATGTTTACACGCCCATACTTTTAATTACGTTGCTGGCGCGATGGCGAAGCGCGTATGTATCGGTGTCAATCCATCCCAATAAAACATTTAATAAATATTACATGTATTAAATATTACCGATCACGTGGCGTTCATAGACATACTTGCAATGCAGTTGTTTGCACTAGGATTCTCCGGTCTTGTCCTATTATACATGACAGTCGCGACATATCTCTCATACAGGAGGGGAGATCATGGGCTGGAGCATATAACATCAGGACAGATACCACTGGCAGCCCTAGGATTCTATGCCGTAGTAACGGGTCTGTGGGGCCAGTTCGTGTGGCCTTTGCCAGGAAGCTACAACATATTGTTCTACGACATATATCCCCTGTGGGGCATGTTTCTAATAGGCGCGGCGTGGGGGCTGCATTCAAAACTGAAGCTGCAGTACACTGGATTCTTCGCTCTGCTGATAGGCTGTGCATCAATAATCTATGGGTTCTACGGCTATAATCTGGGGCTTACCAGCGCGCCGCTTGCCCTCCTGGCCCTATACACCCTCTTTGGCATAGGCGGCATACTCGGGTATCCAATGACCCTCATGGTAGACCGCGCAGAGGAAAAAATAAAGAACAGGTCGGTTGTCTGGAAGATAATGCTTGCAGGATTCATTCTTTCGATACTCCTAGGCAGCCTTCTGGCCCTGTTCATAGGGATAAACGCCATACCTGCACATCTTGCATCTGCTCCATGATGCGTCTCTCCACCATATCCGCATGCATACCAAAATGGTTTCATGAAAGGCGCAAGATCCCTTGACAGGATACTAAATTTTATGGTAAGCGCGAACAGGCTGAAAGAAGTAAAGCGAAGCGGATGGCTGATCTCGAGAGTGCCTAATCCCGAGCACGTAGGCGACCATTCGTACAGCACAGCCATGCTCTCATACCTGCTTGCCAGGAAGAAGGGGCTTGACGCGGACAGGTGCCTTGTCCTGGCGCTAGTGCACGACCTCAACGAGGCGATAACAGGCGACATAGCGACAAGATACGACAAAAGAAAGCAGAAGGTGCAGCCAAAGCAGAAGAAGATGCTCGAGAGGAAGAACGAGCTAAGGATGGCATCTTTACTTGGACCTTACGGGAGCGGCCACATAAGAAAACTTCTGGACGAGCTTAACGAGAACAAGACAGAGGAGGCCAGGCTTGTAAAGCAGGCAGACAAGCTTGACTGGATAATACAGATAGTGGCATACTCTAAGTATATGAAGAGCGATGATAGGGTAGAGGAATTCTTCCTCGTAGCCGATCCGCAGATAGACGTGCCAGAGATAAGGTACATATACGACAAGGTCAGGAAGAAGATATATTCGGAGAGAAGGATGGAAAAGAAATAGACGTTCCTATAGCGTCCGCATTATCTCCTCTTATCGCTGCCGAACTCTGCGATCTTCTTCCACCACTTAAGGCGCTTCTCTATGAAGTAATCAAGGGAGAACATGCTCGGCCCGTACGTTGCGTTTATTATGATCAGCGATATGAACATGAAGCAGTATATGATTCCCGTGCCTATGTCCGTAGAGCCCGGCCCGTATGGGCCGCCGAATCCCTCTGGCACGGCCCATATCACAAGGCTTAACAGAGCGCCTAGCGAATAAGCCGCCTTCCTCATGAAGCCGAAAATCAGCGCAAGCCCGAGCAGAACTTCTGATGTGCCTATCAGATATACGAAGAATGCAGGATGGGGGCTTACTGCGCCTGCCCAGAAGAAGAACCAGGGCTGAAGAAATGCCGGCTGTCCCTGCCCTGCGCTTGTTATCATCTGCGTGAATGCGTCTGCCATTCCTGGCTGGAACTTCAGCATGCCGTCAACCAGCCACACGAATCCGAAGACTACACGCATGAAAGTCTTCATAAAAGTCCTGTTCCTGAAGAACCAGCTGTCCATGCTAGACCAATATGAATGCGCGCGCAAGCTATAAATTGTTGAGCCTTGATTTCAGCTCCTCGGTAGTGACCTTTGTGGTAAGGAGCGGTATCTTCTCTATCTGCGCTATCTTCACCGCGAGCTTGTCGATATTCTCCAGATTCCTTATCACCACTATCCTTGGCTTTATCTGCGCTATCCTTACAACAACCATAGGCGACCTGCCTGTGCTGACCTGGTCGAAGACGAACGCACGTTCGTTAGTTGTGCCGAAGAGCTTTGAGTACTCGCTTGGCGCTATCTCAAGTATTACCCTGAGGCTGTCAAGCAGCGTATACCCGAATATCTTTATGGAATCAAGGTAATTCGGATTGGCTACTATCTTTGCGTCTATTATGTTTGCGAAATCCGTGCCGCTTATGGGCGCAGAGAAATCCTTTATGAAGTAGAAGTCGTCTTCCTTGTTCTGCCTGTTCGGATTGAAGCGCTCAAGGTTCCTCTGCGTCTCGCCCCCTCTCTCCTGGTCTATCTCCACAAGCGCATTTACGAACCTTTTTATCACGGCTATGCCGGGGCTCATCCTCCTGTTGCCCTCGTAGTCGCTTATGGTTGATGTAGACACGTCTATGTACTTTGCCAGTTCCACCTGCGCTATCCCGAAGAGCTCCCTCCACTTCTTCATTGTGCTTCCCGGGCTCTCAGACAGGGCTATCTCCCCAGCCATTCGCTCCTGAAGGGTGTCCATGCTACTACTCAGTGACGAAGGTATATAAGCTTTTTGACGAAGTCAGCGGCGCCGATTTATGCTCTCTTTCCTCTCTTCCTGCTGCGTGCCTTCCTTCCCTCTATCTTGTCGTAAAGCCTGCTTATCTCATCTGGCGTCTTCTTCACCGGCGCAGGCTTCTGCGCCTCTTCCGACTGCTCTGCCTTTGGCTTCTTTATGAAGGCATATGCTATGATAACCAAGCCGGCTATGAAGACAAGGACAAGTATGAAGAAGCCTACAGAAGGCCACACGAACTGGCTGAGCGTGGTTGCGCCTATCTCGTACAGCATGCGCGCTGGCGCATTGCCGTTATTCCTGAAGACCGCATAATAGCTTCCCTTCGTAAGCGGCGAGTAATTTGCAATCGTATAATAAGGCACTGAGAGATTCTCTCCCTGCTGGTACGGGAAACTGCCGCTGGTGGCGTTGCGGAATATCTCGAGCGCTCCCTCCCCTTCCATGCCTCTTGCGGCAGAGAGCAATCCTGCGCTGCCGTTAAGGTAATTCCTAATGGAGCCGAATGCACTCCCGTTCACGAGATAGGCGTCAACGCTGCTGTTGGACTGGTACATGAATATGACAAGACCGGTGTCCGAGAGGTTGACAGACGCGTAATATGACGAATGTGGCGCTATGGTGGCATTCCCGGGATTTGCAGAGAAGATGCTCTGCGCAGGTATGAGGAAGAAGAGCAGGAGGAAAAGTATTATCGACGCGGCGACAACGATCAGACCCTTCTTCAGAATGCCTTTGTCCATGACAACCCTTTTTAGAATTTGCTTTGTGTAATGTTATTGCCCCAAGATTTATAAAACGAGCGTGGCATGATGGAAAGGGTGAAGACAAACATATACGGCCTCGACGCCATGCTATATGGCGGAATACCGAAGCAAAGCCAGCTCATAATCACCGGAGGGCCTGGCACCGGCAAGACCCTCCTGTCCTTTGAATACATATACAAAGGTGCGGAGCTGGGCGAGGTCGGCGTATTCCTGACGTTTGACGAGGATCCTGAGCGCGTGCTGCAGAACGTAAGGGCAACATTTCCGAACCTTGACAAACTTGACCAGCTGATCTCAGAGAAGAAGATTATAATCACGGGCAATGACATGCTGAATCACATAAGGGAGCAGAACGAGCCATCCAATTATCAGTTCGGGAAGCTCGTGTCGGAGATGGAATACCTTGTCTCAACCTCGGGCGCAAAGCGGATCGCGATAGACTCAATATCAATACTCGAGATGCTGGTCAACGACAACAACGCATACAGGAAGTCGCTGCTGGCACTGACGACCAACCTCCGGAGGCTTGGCCTAACGTCGTTCGTGACATCAGAGGCGAATACGCTTGAGAAGGAGGGACTGAAGTTCAAGGAGGAATACTTCATATTCGACGGCATACTTTCAATGTATCAGAAAGGGGAGGAGGAGAAGCGCGTGCTCCAGATGGAGATAATAAAGATACGCGGGTCAAAGCACAGTTTCGTCACGGCTCCGTACGAGATAACCGAATCGGGGTTCAGGTTCGTATCCGTCGAGCAACTGGCGTAGGAGTAATTGCATGGCCCGAAGACCAAACAGGGAGTCCGAGGCCCCCGAGAAGGGCGAGAGAAGGAAGATACTGCAGTACATAGGCGCGGTGTCGGCGCTCGGAATCTTGGCATTGGCACTTTTGCTTGTACCGAAGGGCAATGCCACCGCAGGCAGTTGTTCACCGATACTGATAGCGCAGGACAGGTACCCCTGCATCATGAACCTTGCCCTCTCAACAGAGAATGCGAGCGTCTGCAGCCAGCTTCCCCCTCCGTACTCTGCAGGATGCTACGTCCTGATAGCAGAGAACGAGTCCAACCCAAGCCTATGCAGGGCCGCGGCAGAGGCCAACACCACCTCGGGATCCGAGTGCTATGGATACTTCGTCAACTCAACGCTCAATTATACCCTGTGCAACTATGTCGGGGCGCAGAACATTAACGCATGCTTCGCCGGTGTAGCGGCAAAGACCGGAAATCCCGGGATCTGCGGCTATGTAAACAAAGAGAGTGCGGCAGCCGCATGCGCCACAGAGGTAAAAATAATTTCCTATGCAGGTTCCGGAAATTTTGCAGGGTGCGAATCACTCCGCGGCTATGTCAACCAGAGCGTCTTCGACTACGTTGCCGGATACTCGGACGCGGGCCAAGGATATGCGAACAACCTCTATGTAGCCCTTTCATACCTGTTCATGAATTCGTCAGCCAGGTTCTACGGCAACGACACCTGCATGGCCATATCAGCAGCGTATTCCTCCAACTCCGGGTACTGCGGCCACATCGCAAACCCTGAACTGGGCAGCATATGCAACGCATATATACAGCCCTCTGCCCAGCAGAACCAGACGGCAATACGGCCTGCAAACTACTCCAGCCAGAACGCCACAAGCCTGCTCCGGAGCTATCTCTCAAGCTGCGAGAACCTCACGAGTCCAAACAAGACGGCGTGCATGTCGATAATCTTAGCCACGGTGGCTGTGGACACAAGGAACGCATCCATCTGCAGCGGCCTGTCCATGAACCTCTCCTCCGAATGCTACTCCGCCATAGCATCCACATACAACAATGCCACCTACTGCGGTTACATATCCAACAAATCTGTGCAGTATTCATGCGTTCTTGGCGCATACTCCAATTCATCGGCATAAAAATGATAAATATTTAGCACGCCAGCAAACTCTTATCTCTTGGATAAGAGTAAGGGCGTGTGCAGTCAGTATATTAGACAGAAACATAGCTATATAAATTAGAAAGAACATAACCTATCTAAGTGTTCAGATGGAATATAAACATAACCCCAATAGTGTTGTCTTGGTAAACTACCATATAGTATTTTGTCCTAAGTATAAGCGGAAGTTATTGGTAGACGGAGTTAAGAAGAGATGCGAAGAAGTCTTTGAAGATGTAGCAAGAGACAATGGATGGGAAATAATCTCAAGAGAAGTCATGCCTGACCACGTTCACCTTTTTGTTTCCGCAGACTCAAATACAAGACCGCACATAGTAGTCAAGAGATTCAAGGGAAGAACTTCAAGAATTCTCAGGCAGGAGTTTCCAGAGCTTCTGAAGATGCCTACGCTATGGACTCATTCATACTTCCTTTCAACGGCAGGAAACGTCTCGGCGGAAGTAATCAAGAAATATATCGAGAGACAATGGGATAAGATATGAAAACAGAAAAACCAAAACTACATACAAGAAAATGGTATCTAAGACATTGGAAGATAGACCCAGCAAAATACTCTAACCCTGTTTGTACAACGGAACCAACATATGAAGAAGAAGACGTAGAAAAAGGAATGTTATACGAATTGAAGGAATCAAAATGCACCTAACACAAACAATAGAAATCCATCCAAACCCAAAGACAGAGCAAGTCATGTCCAATCTCGCCAAGATA
>JAJYVZ010000008.1 GCA_021791725.1 Microcaldota archaeon
TTTATCAACTGCTTCTGAATAATTGCAAACCACAATTCTACCTGATTGAGCCACGATGCATGAGTTGGAGTAAAATGGAAGTGTACATTCGTGTGTTTGGACAGCCATTCGTGTATTTCATCGGTATCGTGAGTGCCAAAATTGTCAACTACTATGTGTAACATTTTTCTTTCATTTCCCCACTTTGCGTAAACATGTTTTAAGAATTGGAGGAATTCGACTGCTGTGTGTCGAGGTGCTAACATCCCGAAGGCTTTACCATCATTGACTTTGAACGCTGCAAATAAATCTACCGTACCATTTCTTTTGTATTCGTGTGATGAACGTTCTGGACTACCTGCTTTCATTGGTTCTATTCTTCTTGAAAGCACTTGGATGCCTGGTTTTTCGTCTATACAAACTACAAACGCATTCTTTGGCGGATTCAAATATAATCCGACAACATCCGCCTCTTTCTTCTCGAATTCGGGATCATTACTAAAACACCACATTTGACTTTGGTGTGGTTTTAAGTCGAATCCCTTCATAATCTCCTGCAGTCTGCTCTTTTTAACAAATCCAAGTTCGTCTGACAGTCTACGTATACTCCAATGTGATCTGTTCTTTGGCTTTTTACATGCCGTTTCTGCAATCTTCAGAATTTGATTGTGCGTAAGTCTCCTTTTTCTACCTCTTCCTTCAATGTCTTTTAGACCAACAATACCCTGCTTTGCATATCTATTGCGCCATTGACTTACGGATACAAAAGACAAACCAATCTTTTTTGCTATCTTTTCGTTTGACATCCCTCTCGATGCAAGTAAGATTACTTTTGCACGTTGAACAAAACGATATTGCGTACTTGGTTGTATGTTTTCTAACAGAAGTTTTCGTTCCTCATCTGACAATGCTATAACAACGGGTGGTCGCGGCATAATATGTATTATGGCATATTAATATTTAAACTTAATTAGCGGACTGTCTACTAGATTGGGCGAAGTGGCATTTAGTGGGAAATACTCTTTTAACTGCAACTCTGCCTGCGTAAGCTCTCTCCCCCGAAATTCCTAACAACATCATTCTGTGAACAAGCCTGGCTGCACAGATAAACAACTCCGTTCGGCAGCAGATAAGCAAACATACTTCGTTTTTTGACGAAATAAACGATTTAAGCATAATATTTAAGAAGGAGGCAGAGAGAACAGATTAACATGAGTGTAAAAGAATCCCTGTCTAAAATATTCACAGAGCAAGAGGTAAGTGCGCTTACAAAGGCGATAGAAAGGAAGGGTACGCGCACCTTAACAAACTTCTATTCCAACCTGAAGCTTAGCGAAGAAGATATACAGAAGGTCAGGCCGCTGATCTGCTCCCTGAAAAGGTCCGAGGAACCAGGAACAAAGAAGGCGGAGGCAATGCTGAAGCTCACTATGCTCATCTGCGAGAAAACTTTGGGCGGCGTGGCATTCAACGTGGACATATCCGGCCTTACTCCAGAGCAGGCATTGAAAAAAACAATGTCCGAGCTCACAAACCCCGGAAACCCATTCGAATACAAATTTGATCTTGAAGGCAAGGGTTATGTTGCGTTATTCGACAAGGAGAACAAGGATCTTCAGAGACTGTGCCTGTCAGAGATCACAACCTGTTTCTCGCCAGGCGGCGCGTATAGGTACGTGTCCGAAGCGTATCTAGAAAGCGACAACATATTTTTCGTTCCTATACTTACGGCAGAAGAGAGGAAGATAATCGGAAGGTTCACCGTCGGAATAGGATATACAGATCACTACCTGAAGATCAATAACCAGGGTCTGCAGCCACGCCCCGCCTTTGAACTTATCCCGAGCACAGAACGGAGATCAATCGCAAGACTTAGCACAACGCATTCAAATCAGGTCGGGCTTCCAGAGAAAGCCATCGACAGCACAATTATGGAGTATGCCGCAAACCACGGCATGAAATTTGTAGAGGAATGCACATTTACGTTTAAGCTGCCCAAAGGGCTAAATCATCTGTATGACGACAGACTGCAAAATACGGGACAAACCATAACAATAGGCAATGCACAGTATGAGTCATACAAACTATCCCACACGGCGAGATGCAATATAATCGGATTGCAGATTGAGAAAGGCGCCGATGTCAACCAGAAGAACGAAACCGGAGAAACCCCACTTACGTTTGTCACAAAAGAAGGAGATGCAGAAGCCGCAAAGACGCTGCTCGAGATGGGCGCAGATCCAAACCTGCCAAACGCAGATGGCGAAACGGCGCTAATTATCTCAGTTCGGGAAGATACAGCAAACATAACAAAGCTGTTACTCGAGAAAGGCGCGGACGTAAATGCAAGGAACAACGATGGCAGAACCGCGCTCATGGCAGCAATATACAATAAAAATCAAGATGCAGTCAAATTGCTGCTGGACAAGGGCGCGGACGTAAATGCAAGGGACAACGATGGCAGAACCGCCCTTATGCACGCGACAATGTGTGAAGACACGACCACGGTGCGACGTCTGCTGGACAAGGGCGCGGACGTAAATGCAAGGGACAACGATGGCAGAACCGCGCTCATGCTTGCAGCAAGATACAATAAAAATCAAGATGCAGTCAAATTGCTGCTGGACAAGGGCGCGGACGTAAATGCAAGGGACAACGGAGGCCAAACCGCGCTCATGCTTGCAGTATGCCGCAGAAATATAAATATGATCAAATTTATGGTGAACAACGGAGCTGATCTCAACGCGCAAGACGAAAATGGTCGTACAACATTAATGTTTGCAGTAATGGGTGAATTGGAAAGCCAAACAATGTTTTTGCTTGAGGCAGGCGCCGACCCCAACCTGCGCGACGTTGAAAACAGGACTGCGTACGACTTAACAACAAGCGGACCGATTGGCAGGCGGATAAGGCGGTTGCTGAGAGACTATGGTTACGTGGAACATAACGCATTGCTTCGAGTATTGCATAAAATAGGCGACAGAATATTTAGGAACATCTAAGCGCCTCCGCATCCAAAGTAAATCATCGGATAATCTTCCCATATATCGGATACCCGGAAACCACGGCATTGTCACCGAGAATTGCGATCTCAACATCCTTCAGCATTATCCCAGTATTCAGGCTGTCACCGACAAGGCCTACGCCTCTGCCGAGTATCTTCGGAGCTATTGCCATAATAACCTTGTCTACCATCCTCTTATCAAGGAACGACGTCGCCATGCCCCTTCCTCCCTCTACCATCACGCCAGATATCTTCATCTCGGCCAGCTTCCTCAGCACTTCCCCTAAATCCACCTCCCTGCCGTTTCCAGCGCCGTAAACCGCTATTCCCTTCTTGCGAAGGGAATCTGCCTTCTCCTTGTCCGCCCTTGAGGTCGTAAAGACCATGGCATTTGCGTTGCTGAAAGCCTTTGCATCCACCGAAGACCTTAGCTCCGAGTCGATTATCACCCTGACCGGATCATGTCCTCCAGGTATCCTTGATGTGAGGCGTGGGTTGTCCTTTGCTATGGTGCCCACACCTACGAGTATCGCCTGGTATTTGCTCCTGAGCCTGTGCGCATATTCAAGTTCCATTCTGTTTGAGATGGCTTTGGTCCTCTCAGACCATATCTTGCCGTCGAGGCTTACTGCCATCTTCAGCACCACGAACGGGAGCCCTTTTGTTATGAACTTTGTCCACTGTTCATTGAGCGCTCCGGCCTCTTTCCTGCATAATCCGACGGATACTTCTATTCCGGCTTTTCTGAGGAACCTTATGCCGCGCCCGTTGATCTTCGGATGGGGATCCTTGATCGCACAGACCACCCTCGCGATCCCTGCATTTGCCACTGCTTCGCAGCATGCAGGGGCTACCTTGTCCTTGTGCCACGAGCAGGGCTCGAGGTTCACATACAATGTCGCGCCCTCCGCCCTCCTTCCCGCTTTCTTGAGGGCAAGCGCCTCGGCATGCGGCAATCCCTTGTCGTTGGGCTGCGCCTCTGCTATAATCTTCCCCTTCTTTACTATCACGCATCCGACCAGCGGCCTGAATCCCGTCTTCCCCTCGCCTCTCCTTGCAAGCTCAATTGCCCTTGACATGAACCTCAGGTCTTCAGTTTTGCCTGCCATTCAACCTAATCAATATCTTTAAATAACTTTTAATCTCTTTCTTTCCATTATCTAGCCGCACAAGTGCTTTCTGCCCTGGCCGATGCACGGGTCCTGGATTTCCAATAGTAGATATCATGTCTCTTCAATTCCCTAACATATACACCTCAAAGAACCTAAAACTGCTTCTCGCCATACCTGTTGTACTGCTCCTGGTTGGTCTTTATCTTACGCAGTACATACAGTACGACACGTCACTGAAGGGAGGCGTACAGCTGCTTATACAGACCAACTCTACCATAAATCCGGAGCAGTTCGCATCAATGATAGGAACAAAGCTAGGGGTAGCGCCGCCAACAATATCGGCAAGCCCGGGAGGCTACCAGATAACCGTAATAGCCAACACGAGCCTGTCTGACGGCGAGAGCAGCCTTGAAGATTTTTACAGCTACCAGGCGAACTATTCCGCGTCCCAATTCAACGCAACGACCGCGCAGATAGGGCTGTCAAGAGACTCAGGCAACTCTACGCTCCTCTCAGAACTAAAGACAGCGCAGTCCGGCATGGACATATCACAAGAAGGAATGAACAGGTCGCTGAGCCTTGAGCTGTTCTCCCTTGAGCCTCTCATAGGGCAGAGGCGCTACAATTCAAGCAGCGTTACTAACATGGCAAGCGTAGCAAGCGGCGCTTTCACAAACGCAAGCGTCGCATACCAGAACAAGGTGATAGACGCTGTTCGGTCAATACTTCCTTTCTCTTCATACTCTTACCAGCAGATAAGCCCTACGCTCAGCCAGTACTTCCTAGGCCAGGTCATTGGCATAATAATAGTTGCATTCATACTGGTGTCAATAACCGTCTTCATAATCTTCAGGACGCCTGTGCCGGCATTTGCGGTGGTGTTCGGTGCTGGCAATGACATAATAGTCGCGCTTGGGGCGATGGCGCTGTTCAAAATCCCTCTCGGGATTGCAAGCCTTGGCGGCCTTCTCATGCTGATAGGATTTTCAATGGACACAGACATGCTCGCAGCGATAAGGATACTTAAGAGGCATGAGGGCACGCCTGAGGAAAGGGCGTACAACACGATGAAGACTGGAGTAACCATGACAACTACCGCCCTGGTCTCGTTCGCCATACTGTTCATAGTGTCCGTAGTGGCATATGTGCCAACATATTACGAGATATCCGGGGTTGTGCTGCTTGGCCTTATTGCAGACATCCTGACCACATGGTTCGGCAACGCCTCGATGATAATGATGTACGAACGGAAGAGGGAGAGAAGATGAGCGCAAGGGATTACCTTACAGACAGGAGGATACAGCTTTTCATAGCGTTCGTGCTGGTCATAGCCATGCTAGATTACGCCTACGGCTTGAATCTGGGCATAGAGTTCGCAGGCGGCACGCAGATACCCCTTACGCTTGAGCACAGCGTCACCCCCAACGAGATGAGTGCACTGATAAGCGTTCTCCAGCAGAGAGTATCAACCTTCGGCCTAAAACAGGTCGACATAGAGGGCATAGGCAACTCCCAGGTTTATGTGACGCTGCCTACAAGTTCCGGAAAGGACGTGAATGCCACTATAAACGTGATAGAGAGCCAGGGCGTGTTCCAAGGAATGGTAAACGGAAGAGAGGCATTGAACGGCTCAGATATAATCAGCGGCAGCATAGGCACAGTGCCTGCAACAGAATTCAACGGCAACGCCACCTGGGCTGTCAACTTCTTCATATCGCAGAAAGCAGCGGAGAAGTTCGCAAGCGTGGTCTTCGGCCAGGGCAACCAGCCAATATACATGTTCCTAGACAGGCCCACGTCAGCAATACTCCTCCTGAACAGGTCAAGGATCAACGCCACCGCAGCAACGGTCGGAGGGTTCGGAAGCACTGACCAGATCAAGGCCATACAGGGCGCACTCTCATTCGGCCAGCAGCCCATACCAGTAGAGTTCCTAAACCCGAAGGCCGACAACTGGCAGTCAATAAAGCCTTTCTTCGCGTCGCACAACGGCATATACAGGGAGGTCCTACTTGAGAACGACACCCCAGCATACATAAAACAGCAGCTCATAGGCATGAACTATACGATAATCAACGAGACGGATGCAAGCATGAGCCCGCAGTTCATAGTGTCAAGCACAGGCACCAGCAGCACGAGCCTATTCGTAGAATCATGGCCTGCCGTTGGCCTATTGTCGTCGCCTATACTCAGCCCGTCCATAACAAACGGATCCATATCGTTAAGCTACCAGATAAGCGGCGCAGCCCCGTCCACCATACCCGTATACAACAGGGTCAACTACTCCAACCAGCAATCTACGAAGATAGCCAGCATACTGAGCGGAGGCGCTCTTCCAATACCAGTAATAGTAGATACCCCGACCACAGTACAGCCAACGCTCGGGAAGAGCTTCATGCTTGTAAGCGGCGTAATAGCCATACTGGCAGTGCTTGCCGTAGCGTTCGTGATCACATTAAGGTACAGGAAGCTGTTTCTGATAGCGCCCATAATGCTGACTACCGCAGCAGAGGTATTCGTTGTTCTGTCTGTGATAGGGCTTGTGGGCACGATAGACACTGCCGCAGTCGCAGGGATGATAGCCGTGGTCGGCACTGGGGTAGATACGCAGATAATAATGACCGACGAGATAGTAGCCTCAAAGCACGAGAGCTCGGCAAAGTCGCGTTTCGAGAGCGCGTTCAGCATAATTTGGATAAACACGATACTGCTAATAGTCGCGATGCTGCCCCTCCTATTCTCCACCTCGCTGGTCACTATAATAGGGTTCTCCGAGTCCACGATACTCGGCGCCCTGCTCGGCGTGTTCGTGACCAGGCCGGCATACGGGGCGATGATAAGCAAGAGATACGCATCCTAGGCATACAACGTAGATAAAAGAATCCGGAGCAAAGCACAAGTATTCTGGAAAGACACAACATCCTATCCAAACGTACGGGACTGCGCCAAAGAAGAATCCTGGTGCGCACGAGAAACTGGCCGAAGCACCCGCATCGTACGGCGCGCAAAGACACATAATCCTCCACGCTGCGGGCAGGAGCGAAAGCGTTTACGAACTCTTCAATTCCTTTCGACTCTTTATGAACTCAAGGACCTCCCCGGGATTGGCATCTGGCTTTACCTTTTCGTATGCCTTTGCAATCCTTCCTTCAGGGTCAATGACGTAAGTGTTCCTCAAGGTTCCTACGCCGAATATCCCCCTGCTTCCCCACGAATCATATTCTTTTATCGTTGCAGCATCAGGATCCGAGAGAAGAAGTACGGTCAGGCCATACTTGTCCCTGAACCTGCAATGCGACTCGAAATCGTCCTTGCTTATCCCAACAACCTTTATGCCAAACCTGCCGAAACCAGGCCCCATTTTTGTGTACTCTTTCGCTTCTATAGTGCACCCGGGGGTGTCATCCTTCGGGTAAAAATAAAGTACAAGATAATTCCCCTTAAAATCCGAAAGCCTGTGCGCCTTTCCGTCATCGCCCGTCAGATTGAAATTCGGCGCCTTCTTTCCTTCTTCAAGCATATAATCACAGTAATAATATGCGCATGCACATTTATAAAACCTCAAATCCTGTGCCCATTGAACCTGAATGGATTCAGTCAAGACGTATGGCGTAGGTGTTTCTGTAGAACCTCTTTCCGTTCTTTAATCCCCAGAGCGTATAAGACATCGTGGGCTTCAGCCTGTTCCTCTTGACGAACGAGGTTGCCATGGTCTTGCTGCTCACGTACACATCTGTGCCGTTGTCGACATCCGTTATCCTTGATATGAATTCCGAGTAATGCTCGAAGTATCTCTCTATCCTGCCTGCCATTGCGTCTACCTTCTTCCTGCCTCCCCTGAGCTGGAATACGGCTTCGTAGTATCCCGAGGCCAGCCTGGCGCATCTCTCGCAGAGCGTGTCCTTAAAACTTATCTCGAAGCCGTAATCCGCCTCTGCCCTCTTCGAATCATCTATAACCATGCCCTCGGCCTTGTTTCCGACAACCTCCCCGAGCTTGAATCTGTACGGCTTTATCTGCCTGTTTATTATCGCCTCGACCCCATCGCCGTCCGGAGGCGCGAACATGCTCGGTATCCTTATTCTTCCGCATCTCTTGCACCTGGTTATCTCTATGTCCTTGTTCACCTTTGCAACGATGTCCTTTTTAGTGCACTCGCTGCAGAATTCCCCGTAGAATGTGAACTTGTCGCTTGTCCTGTTACAGATCGGGCAGTGTTTCACCATTTATATAACCTTGTCAGAAGTTCGCCAATTGACGGCAGTCTTACATTCCCTTTTAGATATAAAAGAACTCCTATAAAGCTGTGAATCTATGGAGAAAGAGAAAAAAAGCGCGTATAATGCGGAAGACGACAGTCCCATGTACCAATGCGAGAAGATGCCTATAATAAAGAAGGGAGAGAACAGAATGGCGGTTCTGCAGGCATACAGGGACATGCTTATGGGCTCCGGCAAATCTGCAAAGAGGGCCTAATCCCAGATTTTCTACTGGCTGCTTGAAAAGATATTCTCTATTATCAACTCCGGCCTATATGGTATAAGTGCGTTGTAAGCCTCTCCTACGCCGAAGAACAGCACAGGTATCGTGGTCTCGCTTAGTATAGAGAGCGAATTCCCGCCCTTCGCATCGCAATCAAGCTTCGTAAGTATTATTCCGTCGAGCTTTACGGACTGGTCGAACGTTCTTACCTGGTCCAGAAGCGCGTTGCCGGCTATGCTCTCCCCTACGAATACTGTGAGATCCGGCTTTGCAATCCTGTGCATCTTCTTGACCTCTTCTATAAGGTTCTTGTTCGTTTCCTGTCGGCCTGCGCTGTCTATGAGCACCACGTCTATTCCCTTTGCGCGCGCATATGCGACCGCGTCAAAAGCTATGCTCGAAGGATCCGCTCCGTATATCCCCTTTATCACGCTGACTCCAAGCTTGTTGGCATGGTATGCCGTCTGTTCTATTGCTGCCGCGCGGAACGTGTCGCTGGCTGACAGCACGCACGACATGTTATTCGTGAGGAACATTCGCGCCATCTTGCCTATCGTAGTGGTCTTCCCAGCGCCGTTAGGCCCTATGAACAGTATCTTGTATGGCTTCTCGCCCCTGGCAATCTTCCCCCTTGCGCCCTCAAGCACGTCCACGCCAGGATTCCTGTTCAATATCTCCATTATAGAGTTTTTCAATATGCTGTTTATCCCGTTCTCTAGGTCATCGGAGCTTATCTTGGCCCCGACAATATTCTTGCGTATGCTGTCAACTATCTTCTCCGCGACCGAGTAATTGACATCAGACTGCACAAGCGATATCTTCAATTCCTCAAGCAGTTTCTCTACGTCGCTATCCTTTATCTCTATTGTCTTGAATACCGCTTTCTTGAGTTTCGTAACGAAAGAGAGCCTCGGCTTGATTATCCTTTCTTCCCTTCTTTCCCTATTCTTTGCGTATTCCTTCAGATCGGGCTTCTTCGCCTCTTCACTATTCCCTTCCTGCCTGCTCTCTGCAATCTCAGCCGCGTTCTCTGCATGCGTACCCGTTTCTTCCTCAACACCGCCTGTACGTTTCTCTTCATGAGCTTCCCCTGCCGCTGTTTCCTTTTCTATCTCCTGCCCTTTCCTGCCTTCAGGCTTGGCCTCCTCTTGAACATTCTCTTCCTGGGCGCCTTTTCTTACCTCCTCTCTCTGTTCAGCAATCTGGTTTTCTACAACCTTCCCCCCCTGCCCTTTCTGGTCGGTATCCTCCTTCTCATTCTTTAGCGAGTTTACAAAATCAGAAAACTTCTTCTTCAGCGAATCGAACATCCCACGTCACCCGGATCCAAGGACCTACTCGCGCGACATCGTGCCAAGCCTTAGGTCTATCCCAGTGAGGCTCTCCTCTATGAGCCTTTTCTGGCCATCCAGTTTTGCCATGGTTTCGGCATTTCTCTCCGCACTCTTCGAAAGGAATGCCTTTGCATCACCGAACGTCTTCTCAACAAGATACCCCGCGCCTACGTAAGTCATTACCTTCCTATCGTTCTCCGACTTGACCCGTATGTACGCTCCTCCCTCCAAATCCATAAGCATCGTCTTGTCCTTTATCGACTCGAACCTATCAAGCGTCTCCATGCTCCTTTCCAGTGCCTCCTGCGCATTGGAATATGTGGCCATAGTCGTCAGGATTGCGTTGTATTCCTGCATGTATAAATTCTGTAGGTATCTAAGTTCCGCTACATCATCCTCTGCGCTCTTGTCCTGATCTGCCATTAAATCATCGCTAAACCTTGTCAGGAAAAGTCTTTAACCTTTTTTAGAATCGGCTTTCCCAAAAACTACAGGGATACCGTCAATCATGATCCTTTCCAGATCTCCAATAGGCGAATTCCGGTAAATGGATCCATGCGTCCAGATGCGGTTGTTGAACCTATTGTTGCTGTGCGGCATGTATCCTCAACTTATGGGAAAGCCCACAGGCCTTAGTCGTGGGTAGTTTACAGAATTCTCTTCGTCTGTTCCTTGCCTCTGGCACTATCCCGTTTGAAGGATTTTCTGATTTCTATCCCCATTCATTCTTAGGTTTCCACAGTTACAGATAGAATAAAGATGTTTGGCTGTTTACATTACTCAAGCTCAAGCGCGTTGGCTATCCTTGCAGCCTCGAATCCTGTCGTGCTCTCCCCTATGAGCATGCCGAAGGAATTGGCTATCGCGCATAATCCTATGTTAGGCGAGCCTGTGTTTGCTGTAGACTGCTCAACGCCCATCTTCAAGACATCCTTCAGCGCCGACAGTTCCTCGTCCGTGGCCCTGTTGTTTGCCACGACGCCCCTGTTCGTAAGTATGTTGTTGGCGCCTACCGTGCTGAATGCGCCTATGCTTATCTTTACTGTCTCGACATCCAATGCCTCTCCTATCCTCTTCTCCTCCTCCGCGCTGTACTCATGGTTGATTAGCGCTATCCTGTCATTTGCAAGTATGTTGCTGCCGAATGCATTGAGGCTGCTGTGCATCGTGGCTATGTTTATCCCGGGCAGTGCATTGATTATTCTTATTCTCTCCTGCTCGCTTATAATATTGGGAAGTATTATGCCGTTCGAATTGGCTGCAGCATAGATACCTACAAGATAAGAGCCGTCTACAGATGCCCTTGCCGTCTCTACTTTCAAGATCTCGCGTATCATCTTCTCGGCCTTCTCGTTGACCACACTGCCTATTAGGGCAAACCGGTCGGTAAGCCTTACGAATGCGCCTACGTAGTCCTCGTTCTCTATCGATATCTTTTGGTAGGGCATGTAACTCCTTCCAGATCAGGCAGTTTTACTTCTTCTCCTTAGTATGCGGCGCTTCAGATTTTTCTTTTGCTTCGCCTTTAGAAGGTACTGTAACCTCAGGACTCTTCTCTTCCTTCAGGGCAGATAGTTTTGCAGTAACCGCATCGTTCTCCCTTACTATATCCACGTATATATCTGACATGTTCTTCCCAGCCCTCTTGACTATCATGTTGTTAAGGTCTTTGTGCACCTTTACCTTCTCGGGGCTTACCTTTGCCAGCTTGCTTACCCTTTCCCTGAGGTAATCCGTTGCCTTCCTAAGCCTCCTTGTCTCGTGTATCCTGCTCAGCCTCTTTCTAAGGCTTATCCTTACCCTTTTCATGTCTGCAGATGCCATAATACCATCTCAATCCGTCTTCTTTATCTTCTTCGAGCGCCATTCCCTCCTGAACTTGTTCTGCGACAGCCTCCTGTGGGTGCGCAGCATGGCCAGCAGGGGCATGCGCCTTGACTGCTTGAGCTTGTGCCCGAGCATCATCTTCCTGTTTGTGCTTTTTCTTACCATATAAACACTTTATTTATGCTTGAACTCCATTGTCGGTTCTCTCTTTGTCGTAAGTTTTCCCAATACGCCTATCAGCTGCTCCTCTGTCATCTTCCCGTTTCCTTCGTCAATCCTCCTGTTCTGCGCCATTGCCACTATCAGGTTTATGACCTGGTCGTACAATTCATGGCTGCTAAGCCTCACGTTCATGAGCCTGCCGTATGCGGAATCCGTCAGAAACCTCCTCGCTACCTCCCTTTTCTGCGATTCGAGCTCCTGCGCCTTCTGCATCTCCTGCAGCCTTTTCATCTGCGCCTTCCTTAACCGCTCCTCGTCGTCCTCTCCTCGCTGTGCCATCTCAAGCACTTTCCTTAAGTATCTCCTTGCTTGCCTTGTCCAGCAGCGATTTTCCAGACGGGGTTATCACGCGCCCGGTCTTCGTTTTCTTAATGTAGCCGCACTTCTCGAGCGCGTCGAAAGCATCCTTTATTATGCTTCCTCCCGCCCTGACGTGTTCGTGCCTGTGCCTTGTATGGCCCTTGGAATTCCCGTATCTTGTCCTCAGCCTGTTTATGCCTATCGGACCGTTTATGTATGCCTGCCTAAGTATCGACGCGCATCTCATGTACCAGAAGTCCCTGCTGAGCGGGACACGCTCTCGCCCCGCCCCGGTCTTCACGAAGTCAACGTAAACGGGCTTCTCGACATTGGCTTCCTTCAGCTTTGCAGCAACAACGCCGAGAAGGTCGTTGGCCTTCACGTCAAAAACATTGCTCATTCTAATACCTATAAGATTCTGGATAGAACACGAATTCCAGATTTTATATATTATATAAGGAATCTTAATAAATCTTTGCAAACCGTCGGCCATGCGTACCGAACCGGCAATCAATTCCGAATGTGAAGGTCTCGAGAGATAATTACTGTTATACTATCCTTATCCGCCCCGGCTCCGCAATATTACTGAAATCTGCGTCCCTAGTTACCAAAAATTCATTATTTGACAGCGCAATTCCTGCTATAAGTATGTCATTTTCATTTATCTCTTTTCCCTGCATTCTCAAATCTCTATATATCTTTGACGATTCTTCTGCCGCTTTCCTGTCAAAGGCATATATCTCTATTGAAGACAAAAGTTCCTGAGCCAAACCGCGTTTGATTTCATCCCGATGCTTAAGTAGTTCATACTCTGTTACTGCCGTTGTTGCTATCGTATCCTCCTCTGCGTATGATTTTACCAGGTTAATTATTCCTTTGTCTCCCTTTAAGTAATCTATCAGGACACTTGTGTCTAAGCACACCATTATTTCACCAAGTGAACTTCCTCCCCTTGTTCGCAGCCCTCTCCTTAGCAATGGCTTTTGTAAGCTCGTTGAGCCTTTTGGCGTCCCTCTTCAATGCTCCAGCAAATTTCAGTATTCTCCTATTGCTGCTGCCCATCCCAATCCTCTCCTTTATATACAAAGAAAAACTCTTAGTGCCCTTCATTTTCGATAATTCTTGATACAAATCATCGGATATTGATATCTGCCTGGCCATTTAACCAACATATATACATATGTATATATGTTTAAAAACTTTCTTGCAAAACAGCAGGTCCAGCGCGCGCAGAACGCAAGATTCGTCAATATCCCAATTCGGATAAAAGTATATATATCTCCAAAGACACTTGTTCTTTTACAATCTTTATCTGGCGCAATTAAATGACGAAAAACAGAAACCAAAGGCACAGCATAAAAATATACGTAGAAAAGAACCCCGAGGACAAACGCCTCAAGGCAAGAGACCTCAAGATGCACAACAAATGGGTTAATGGCATCACCAAAACCCTGTCTTATTCGTTTGCTGAAGCGGCAAAATATTCACACGCGCTGCCGATAAACCTGCCAAAAAATATACTTGTTCACGCAAAGAAGATCCGTGATGACAGCATAGCCGGAGAGACAAAAGACAACACCGTATATATCGATATCAGTGCATACAAAGATATGGGCATATCTGCCCATGAGTTATTTCACACAGCGCAGAATGAGGTCCAATCCTTTTACTACCATCCACCTTATCACGAAGGGGGTGCATGCCTTTTCTCGGCATCTTTCGTAAACAGACATATAAAAAACAGAAAGAAAAGGGCTGCTCATATATCACACACGATGGAATGGAACATAAGCGCGTCAGATACGGATAGCGATACAGATTTCGTAACCGGTAGAAGGGACAGTTACCACATATACTACGCCCTTCTAGGAAATGAAGACTGGAGAGGTCTTTTCGAGAGAATAATGATGGAAAAGGTTGCTTTGGCAAAGATGAAGTTGAGCAGGAGCAAGCAGCGCAACAGATATGCAACGTTGTTATACGCATACTTAAACCAGACCAACTTCTCCAATATCACGCTTGAGCGCATACTCTCAAGAGAGGAGACACAGAATATACAAAAAGAGATGATCCACAACATGGCATTAGGAACTGCCTGGCTGCCGAATGCGTATCTCGAAGATCCTAATGCCATAATCGCCGGAGTGCCTCTCAAGAAAACTGGAACAGGCATAATAAAGGATCTTTTTGAAGAGAATTCGGCATTGCTTTCGGGATGCGAACCGGTAAAGGTAGCGTTTAGATTCGATGACGAAGCCACACATGGTGGCAAAAAATACGTACTTAGCATACCTTCCAGAGGAACAATATCGTATGATTATCTGATGCGCAGCGAATTGGCTATGGTCAATACTTACATAAATGGGGTAAACATGGCCCAGATTGCACTTGTATTTGACAGGTTCGATGAAAAGAAAACGATAAAGAGGTTTCACGAGAAGAGCGAGGTGGGCTTCATAACCTCTCTGGCAGAAACGATACGCGGCATGAGCGCAGAAGAGGCAAGAAACCTCTTCAACTCCCTCCTTAGGGAGAGACAGCGATTTCAGTATTCCCTAATAAATCCAAGGTCAAAGCTGAATATTAACAGGAAGGTAAGATAAGATGAGGATAGAGAGTATCATCGAAGTAAATGGCGGCAGCAAAAAATCCATAGAACTGTTCAACAGGATAAGAGACACGGTGTCTTCACACATCTTCAACGTAATAGAATACGCAAACAGCCTCAGGATACAAATGCCGGAAAAGGTAACAGTAAAAGTGGCAAAACGCGAGAAGGGCACCGGAGGAATTGCATACATAAACACGGTAGGGATAAACGCGGCTTATTACAAAAATCAAGGTTACTTCGCACATGAATTCATGCACATCTTTCAAGCACATTACCGGTTGCTTGGCGGCAATGACGAAGATGCATATCTTCCTTCTCTAAACGAGGGCGGAGCATATCTCTTCTCCGCATCCTATCTAAGCAGAGGCATAAAGGATCCGTTGAAAAGGGCAGCTGAGACCTCATTCCTCATGGAATGGGGAGACCATGGAAATGGAAACTCAATACTGCACACCGGAATGGTGTTCGAATATCATATAGTGAACAGATATGGGCCAAGCGACAGGTTCCATATCTACTACAACATGATGGGGAAAGAAGACTGGAAGAAGCTCTTCAACGGAATAATGGGCATAAAATCATTGTACGACGGCGACACCCACCAGTTAAAAGCATTAGAGGACTGTATTCTTCGCTATCTGCGCAGTTCAGAACAGAGCCCCATACGCATTTCACGCGATTATCTCGAAAAAAGCAGGGTTTTAAAGTTCAGTAAATACGTGGATGGAACCAACATGGCGCAGATAGCCTTGATATTCGATAAATTTGACGAAAAGAAAACCATAAAGAGGTTCCTTGCTGCCGACTACGCACAGTTTGTCCATTCCCTGGCAGAGACGATACGGGACACGAGCGCAGAAGAGGCAAGAAACATCTTCAACTCGCTCCTCAGGAAGAGGCAGAAGCTCCAGTACTCTGCCGTGAACCCAAGAAGCAGATTGACATGTTGATGGCGGTTTTTACCAGCGATAGGATTAAATACCTTTATACAGAATAGTATCTCGAATTTTTGCTTTTTGCAGTTGGTGCTCCGCATCTTTTCATGTTGGGTTTATGAGTGATTTAGCTAGAGACATACGGCTCGCCGTGGACACGGGAAAGGTAGCGATAGGTAGCAAGGAGGTGCAGGGGTCTGTCGAGAGGAACAGTGCGAAACTTGTCATAGTGGCTGCAAACGGGAAGAAAGATGCGATAATGGACATAGCGCACATATGCTCCATAGCCAACATCAAGCTGATAAAATACGATGCAACGTCAACGAACCTTGGTGTCGTCTGCGGAAAGCCATACACAATCAACGCGCTAGCCGTAATAGAGCCAGGAAACTCAAACATACTTAACGAATCGTACGAAAAAGTGTAATCATGCCAAGAGGAGAGTTCGCTGCAAAGGAGCTGATAAAGAAGAGGAAGAAGCAGAGACTCCTCAAGAAATGGTGGAAGAGGAAGTACTTCAAGCTAAAGGCAAAGTACGACCAGATGGGTGTAGTGCCGAGGGCAAAGGGCCTTGTCCTGCAGAAGTTCTCGCTGCAGCAGAAGCAGCCGCACTCCGGCCTGATAAAATGCGTAAGGGTCCAGCTCATAAAGAATGCGAAGGTCGTAGGGGCATACGTGCCCGGAGATGGAACAATAAACTTCATAGAGCCGCACGACGAGGTGACAATACAAGGACTTGGTGGCTCCCAGAGGGGCCAGATGGGCTGCATACCAGGAATAAAGTACAGGGTCGTGGCGCTTAACGGCATTGATGTGATAGAGATAGTGAAGGGAAGGAAGGAGAAACCTAAGAGATGATAAAATGGCCGAGGAAGACACTGCAGGGCAGAATGCTGAAGCGCAGAACGCTCAGGCACAGAATGCAGTGGAGCCGAAGAAAGAGAGGAAACCGCGACAACCCAGGCCCCAAGTCAAAGAGGGGCAAGCGCAATCTTCAGAAGGGCCGGAGAGCGCAGACGCGGGAAACGCAACAGCGCCGCAGAGGAAGGCGCCGCCAAGGCCAAAACCCATAATGCCAAAGATAAACGCAAGCGTCATACCAAAGGAAAACCTGCTGTTCAACAAGTACAGCTTCGAGGGCATAACCGTAAAAGACGACAGCCTCGTGAACTATGTAAGCCTTAACCCAAAAGTGTACCCGAACATATACGGAAAGAGGAAGAACTTCAACTTTTACAATACAAGGGCAAACGTTGTCGAGAGACTGGTCAACAAGCTGATGAGGGGCGGCACAGGAAAGAAGATAGGTGGCAAGGTGATAAGGACAAAGGGCAGGCTACAGGGAAAGAAGCTTACCGTCATGCATATAGTCAAGGAGTCGTTCGACATAATAAATAAGCAGACAGGCAAGAACCCAATACAAGTATTCATAGACGCGCTGCAGAACGCTGCGCCGATAGAGGATACTACGCGTGTCAGGTACGGCGGCATAATCTACAATGTCGCCGTGGACATAAGTGCAACTAGGAGGCTGAATGCCGCGCTGAAGAACATAGCGCTTGCAGCGATAATAACGTCATTCAAGAACAGAAAGACAATAGCTGATACTCTTGCCCACGAGATAATGATAACTGCCAACAAGGATCCTACGAGCTATGCGATAAAGAAGAAGATAGAAGCGGAGCGCATAGCGAAGAGCGCAAGGTAATTTCATGGCATACAAGATCTCTAGAGATGGCAATGGGCGCCTTGTATTCCATTCAGACAGCATAGAGAATTACCAGAAAGAATATTTCAGGCGCATGCTGGTTGATACGCTCAGGCGGATATATCATAATAAGAAGAACGGAAATATGCAGGCGGCAATACCCAAGACTACTGAGAGATTCTTCAGCGACTATCTTGGTGCAGACGGCTCAACGTCCCCAATCTGAGTGGTTTTTATGGCAAGGAAGGAAGCTGTTGTTGACGAAATCGTAAAGACCATGAGGCAGCACGAGCGGGTAAGGAACATAGCGATCATAGCCCACGTAGACCACGGAAAATCGACCCTTAGCGACTCTCTAGTAGCAATGGCGGGCCTGATATCGAAGGAGATGGCCGGCGAGCAGAGGGTACTGGACTACGACGTGATAGAGCAGGCAAGGGGAATCACGATAAAGGCAGCGGACATCTCGCTCGGATTCACATACCAGGGCAAGGACTACATAATAAACCTTATAGACACTCCGGGCCACGTCGACTTCGGAGGGCACGTCACAAGGGCGCTGAGAGCGGTCGACGGCGTGGTTCTCGTCGTTGATGCAGTAGAAGGCATAATGCCGCAGACAGAGACTGTGCTCAGGCAGGCCCTGAACGAGAAGGCAAGGCCGGTGCTTTTCATAAACAAGATCGACAGGCTGATAAACGAGCTAAAGCTCAACTCCGACCAGGCATTCGAGAGGCTGCTCAACATAATAAACGGTATAAACAAGCTAATAGAGAACTATGCCCCTTCGGAGTTCGCAGAGGAATGGAAGATAAACGTAGAGAAGGGCACTGTAGCTTTCGGCTCGGCATTCAACAAGTGGGCGATATCTGTTCCTCACATGAAGAAGAGCAACGTAACGTTCAAGGAGATATTCAAGTATAGCTCTGAAGGGGAGAACAAGAAGCTGCAGGAGATAGCACCTGTGGACTCGGTGCTTCTCTCAATGGCTATAGAGCACCTTCCAGATCCGAAGACCGCACAGAGATACAGGATACCCAAGATATGGCATGGAGACCAGGAAACAGAGGATGGAAAGGCGATGCTTTCCGCAGACCAGAACGCAAAGGTAAACATAGTCATATTCGGCGTTTCATACGACCAGCACAGCGGAGAGATAGCGATAGGAAGGGTATTCTCAGGCACGGTGAAGAAGGGAACGCAGCTGTTCCTGTCAGGTTCACTGACGACAAACAAGGTGCAGCAGGTTGGGATATTCATGGGCCCGGACAGGGTGCCCGTGGAAGAGGTCACAGCAGGCAACATAGCTGCGATAGTAGGGCTGAAGGACGTGTCGATAGGCGAGACCGCAAGCGAGAACCAGATAATCCCGTTCGAGGCCATAAAGCACTACTCACAACCAGTCGTAGCAAAGGCCATAGAAGCCAAGGACACTAGGGACACAATGAAGCTGATAGAAGCGCTGCGTGCCCTGTCCAAGGAGGACCAGACGCTGTTCGTCGAGATAAACCAGGAAACCGGAGAGCACATAATAAGGGGAATGGGAGAGTTGCATCTTGAGATAATAGAGACCAAGATAAGGGATAACTTCAAGGTCGAGATAACCACAAGCGAGCCCATAGTAGTATACAGGGAATCGATAGAGGGAACAGTAAATGACGTCGAGGGAAAATCGCCGAACAAGCATACCAGATTCTATGTAAACGTGTCCCCGCTTGAGCAGGGCATAATAGACCTGATAGAAGCAGGCACGCTAAAGGAAGGGAAGCCAAAGGGAAAACTTCACGTAGACGAATGCATAAAGGCAGGCATGACTAGGGACGAGGCAAAGGGTCTGATAGACGTATCGAACAGGAGCGTTTTCATAGACGGCACCCATGGGGTGCAGTATCTCAACGAGGTCATGGAGCTGCTGATAGAGGGATTCGAGGACGCGATGAAGGACGGACCTCTTGCAAGGGAGAAGTGCACCGGCGTAAAGGTCGTGCTCACAGATGCGACGATACATGAGGATCCGGTCCACAGGGGGCCTGCACAGATAATACCCGCGATAAGGAAGCCCATATATGCAGGCATGCTGACGGTAGGGGTAACGCTGCTCGAGCCAAAGCAGAAGTTCACTATAAACATACCACAGGAGTACATATCAGAAGTCATAACCATGCTGCAGAGCAAGCGTGGGCAGATACTTGAGATACAGCAGGAGCGGGAGCAGGCAACTGTCATCGCGAAGCTGCCTGTCTCAGAGGTCATAAAGGGATTTTCAAATGAGATGAGGGGCGCAACAAAGGGAAAAGCCATATGGTATCCGGAATATGCCGGATACGAGAAGCTGCCAAGGGAGCTGCAGGACAAGATCGTAAGGGAGATAAGGACCAGGAAGGGACAGCAGCCAGAACCTCCGAAGCCCGAGCAGTTCATGGACTGATGCATTCTTCGTCAGAGACGGAATACAAAGATATATATTACTTATATGACTAAGGAATAAAGCTTGTTATTTCTGCATTAATATGCTGAATACCAATGATACGAGGTTTTGACATGGTCCAGGAAAAAAAGGAAATCACCAAGGAAGTCGCCGACAAGGCGCTTGAAGCGATAAGGCTAGCCAGGCAGACTGGTTCGATAAGGAAAGGGGTAAACGAGACAACCAAGAGCATAGAGAGAGGCCTCTCGACTCTTGTGGTAATCGCCGGAGACGTGGAACCGCAGGAGGTTGTCATGCATCTTCCCATGCTCTGCGAACAGAGGAAGATACCATACCTTCACGTTCCCTCAAAGCTAGAACTCGGCAAATCAGTTGGCCTGAACGTTCCGTGCGCATCTGTCGCCATAGAGAAGCAGGGAGAAGGCGCGAAGCTGGTAGCAGACGTGGTTTCGAGAACTACCGGAAGGGCATCTGCCCCGGTCGCAAAACCTGCGCAGGAGCACAAGAAAGAAGAGCACAAGAAAGAAGAGCACAAGAAGCAGTGATTTTCCATGGCAAGACCAGAAGACACTGCGCCGAAGACGCCAACAACCGCAAGCCAGCCCGCACAACACGAGGAAAGACAGTTCGACGGTTTCCTGTCAGAGGTTGTGGAGGTTCTCAAGGTGCGGACAGGCATATACGGCGAGATAAAGCAGGTAATGTGCAAGATACTCGAAGGTAGGGACAAAGGGAGGGTCATAAGAAGGAACATAGTTGGAAGGGTAAAGGTCGGAGACAGGCTCAGGCTCCCTGACACGAGCAGGGAAGCAAGGGAGATAAGGGCAAAGTAATAGCGTGGTCATGTGGCGAAGTGCGCATACTGTACAAAGGACATAGAGAAGGGCACAGGGCTCATGTTCGTAAAGAGAACAGGAGTCAGCAGATATTACTGCTCCAACAGATGCTTCAAGTTCGACAATGTGCAGCAGAGAAAGCCAAAGCGCAAGGAAATAAAGGAACTCTCCAAGGCCGGAAAGAAGAACCCCTGAGCATGGGAGACCGGTTCTTTGCCACTTGCAGAAGTAACACTCTTAACAAGCGTGTGCTTGGGATCCAGCACAGTTTGCGGATGATTAACATCTCCAACTACTGTGCATGGCTGTTTCTTTAAACTCTTACATAATCTATTTATAGCGTTCCGAGATACAGATAAAGCGGGAAGGAACATGAAGATATCCTTTGCTGGGCCAGAAGATCTCAAAGCGGTCTCGCGCCAAAGGCATCTCTATTCGAGCAAGAGGGAGAACGGAAGAACGCTGATAATAGGAGGAAGCGACAGATTCCACGGCGCACCGGTATTGGCCTCGAATGCAGCGTATCTTACCCTTGCCGCACTGAGAACAGGCATAGGATATGCAGTCACATGCGTGCCAAAGAGCATAGTAATTCCTGTGCGGGCATTATCCCCGAACATCATAGTAAGGCCTCTTACCGGGAAAAACATAAACTTAAGAGACGTAAGCATTCTGGAAAAACAGGCAAAGATCTCGGACTCGATAGTTGTCGGTCCAGGTCTTGGCCGGGAAGAGAAGAGCCTAAGGGCTGTGGCAAGGCTCCTATCATACTGCATGACGTTAGGGAAGAGGACGGTAGTGGATGCCGACGCGATATATTCCGTATGTCTTCTAAGGAAAAGGATGAACCGGAACGTACTCCTTACCCCTAACGATAACGAGTTTTTGCAGCTGAACAAGATAAGACTTGACAAGACAGGCATAATAAAAAGAGCGCGCGCCGCGGCAGACGCGGCAAAACAGCTTAACGCAAACGTTCTGCTAAAAGGGCACAAGACCATAGTCACCGATGGAAAAAGGATAAAGATCATAAACGCAAAAACATCCGCTTTGGCAACAATGGGGACCGGCGACGTGCTTTCAGGGATAATAAGCGGATACATGGCGAGGAACTCCGACGTATTCAAATCGGCAGTTGCAGGCGCATATCTCCATGCAATTATAGGAGATCAACTGTTCAAGGAAAAAGGCTATCATATAACAGCGCAGGACGTTGTAGAATGCATACCAAGAATACTGAAAGAGTTTGACGGATGAACGGGCATCCAGCCAACCAGCGAAAGAATAGGCATAAAAAGGTTTAATGTAAATCATAATCATGGAAATTTCAAACCAGAAACTCGGAGGCCTGCTAATCGCTATCGCCTCTACACAGCTGATACTGCTGCTCATAGCAGCAGAGGCATTATATCCCGGATACAATATATCGTCAAGTTTCATAAGTTCATTGAGTATAGGAAGCACAGGATCCATTTTTGGAGTATCATTGTTTCTGTTCGGTCTACTGGTTCTGCTTAGCGGATACTTCCTCAGGACATTCAGGGACGTTCTGATTAACGCAGCTGTCGCAGTGATCGGGGTGGCAGCAATAGGCGCATCCGTATTTCCAGTAAATTCCGGAATACCCCACGTATTCTTCTCTTCCATCCTGTTCGTATTTGGCGGCATAGCTGCGATAGGCAGTTTCAGGATAGAAAAACCGCCTCTCAGCTACTTTTCTGTTCTGCTAGGATTTATCACCCTGGCGTCATTCATACTGTTCGCATTCACCAACTACTCGTTTGGCCTTGGATCCGGAGGCCTAGAGAATCTTATGGCATACCCTCCGCTTATCTGGGCTCTTCTGCTAGGCGGCTACCTAATGAACAGTGAATCAGGCAGCGCCTCCCGCGCACGGAGAAGGAGGAGGTAATAGGATAGCCAGTGCATACTATTAAGCAATTTATTGGTTTGCCTGCATAATACGCTCATGCAGATGGATTTTAACGGCAGGCTCTCAGTAAAAATCCCGCCTGGCAGCGCAGCAGATTTTCTCTCCGGAGCAGGCAACATAGCGTCGTGCATTCCCGACACATCAGATTTTAAGCAGACAGGCGACAGGAGCTTCTCTGTAAAGGTCAGGGTCGGAATAGGGTTCTTCAAAGGAATTTTCGACATGAATGGGACAGTGACAGAATCTACGCCTAGCCGCAAGGCATTTTCCATAGAAGGCCACGGGGTTGGCAGCAGGGTTAAGATAGAGGTATCGATGGATATAAGCGGAGGCGCCGACGCTTCTGACATCTCGTGGAACGCGGTTTTCGAGATCAGCGGCCTGGTTGGCGGAGTGGAGGAGGGCGTGATAAGGAAGATAGGGCAAGACAGGATAGACGAGATATTGGCAAACGCCAAGGCAAGGATGGAAGGGCATATGCGAAAATGATTTATTATTGCGTCTCCAAAGCAATAGCGGGAGGTTGGATGGAGGAATTGTTCAAAGAATCGATAGAGTGCCTTAAGCGCATGCGCAATTTCTCAGAGCAGGAGCTTAGGATACTCGAAGATACGGACAAGGCAGCTGACGAGATGGCAGCACCGGATTTCGAGCACTACCTTAAGCACGAAGTGGACATGGATGCATTCAGGATTGCGCAGAAGCACGGCCTCTTCGGCATACCGATAAAGAGGGAGTACGGAGGATCTGATGCAGGCACGCTGGTCGCCGCTCTGGCGAAAGAGAGGATAGGTCAGATGGGCCTAGGATTCTCGAGCTCGTTTAGCGTGCAGGTATTCCTGTGCGGTTTAAGCCTTCAGAGATGGGGCACTGAGGAACAGAAGAAACGCTACCTAGTTCCGAACGTGCGCGGCGAGAAGATATTCGCATTTGCGCTTACAGAACCAGAAGCAGGAAGCGATCCAGCATCAATGTCAACCACTTATGAAAAGCGCGGCGACAGGTTCGTGCTCAATGGCACGAAATACCTGATAACCAACGGATCCATAGCGACGAACATAATCATATTTGCAAAATCGAGAGACAATCCAAAAGAGATAACGGCTTTCATAGTAGATTCAAAAAATTCGGGTTTCTTGGCTACCCAGCTAAAGGAGAAGATAGGTCTTGCCACCTCGGACACGGCAATGCTCGAGTTCGAGAACGTGGAAGTGCAGGAAGCGGATGTGCTAGGCCAGCCTGGGAAGGGCATGCACGTAGCATATTCCGGACTCTTCAACGGCAGATTGGGAGTGGCATCAAGCTGCGTCGGGCTTATCGAGGGCTGCCTGAACGCTGCAGTAAAGAGGTCAAAGGAGCGTGTGCAGTTCGGAAAACCCATAGGCAGGCACCAGCTGATACAGAAACACATAGCAGAGATAA
>JAJYVZ010000009.1 GCA_021791725.1 Microcaldota archaeon
GCTGTGCGACATGTTTCAACAACTTATGGAAAGCCCACGACATTTAGTCGTGGGTAGTTTACGCAAGCCCTGAAGACAGTCCTTCGTGGATGAACCTGTCTGTCTCGCCTTGGTTTGAGATGTTTTTCTGTTCTCTGCTGAGCCGCTGGTAATCCCACTGTGGCCCGAATATTTTTATAGCCATGTCAAGGGTAAGGAATGGCTTCCCGCCACTGAACATATCCAATATGTCCTTTACAAGCAGTTCTGACGTAAGCGGGCCTTTGGGTATCCCAGACTCTATTATATCGCAGCTCTCGCTGCTCTCAGCAACAAGCCGCCAGTCGCCTCTGGAATCGGAATTGTACTCTATCTGGCTCCCGACAAAATTCAGGTATAACTTCTTTCCTGACTCTAACATGAACACAATCCTCTTCAGCCCGGTTTCGTGCGGAAGCCCCTTTCCAATCCTTATCACGCCTTTGGCATTCTCGGCGAAGTATCTCCCAGAAACATTCACGAAAGCCTCGACCCCGGTTGGGTTTGAAGGATCGTAATCGCTGTTCAATATGAAATTGCCCATTCTGTATATGCCTATCTTTTCTGCCTTGGCGCCAACAAAAAGTATCTCGTACGGATGTATCCAGTCCATGAATATTCCCCCGTTCTCCATGGAGAACATCCACGAACTTCTTCTCATGTCGGCCTCGTTGGCCTCCTCGAAGAACGTCGCAGAAAAATTTGTTATGCGCCCGTGCTTAGGAACTATCCTCTCAAGAATTGCCGGCAAGTTAAGGTTAAGTAGCTTGTGCAGATAGTGCAGATGAAGATACGCCTTGCCCTGGTATCCGTTATCCTCGACGAATTTAACAAAGTCATCGAACTCTGCCGCGCTCGTCGCCCATGTCTTTTCCGTAATAACAAACAGCCCCTTCTTCAGTGCGGCCCTTGTCTGGCTTGAGTGGTACATGTTAGGGTCTGATATCTGAACAATGTCCAGCTCGTCGAAGAATTCGTCTGGAATGTAAAGCAGATTGTCCCGTATCTGAAAATAATCCTTTTCTTTTATGCCAATCCTTTCCATCTCCTCTCTCTTCTCATCGAAACTTCTTACCCCGGCGACTTTTGACAAAACGATTTGGTTGCTCTTTGATATCCCTTTGTGCATCATCTCGAACCAGTGCCCAAGCCCAACCACCCCAAGCCTGTATGCCACTCACTCATCCCCATTGTTTATCCTGTGCCCCCCGAACTCAAGCCTTAGCGCCGCGAGCAGCCTGTTAGAGACCCTTCTCCTCGATCTCGAACTGAATCTCTCGAAAAGCGAGTTGGAGATTACATGAAGAGGTATTGAGTATTCGACAGCGGTATCAACCGACCATCTCCCCTCCCCCGAATCCTCAACGTAAGGCTCTACTCCATCAAGCCCGGGATAATCCTGCATTGCCTTTGCAGACAGCTCCACAAGATAACTCCTTATCACGGATCCGTTGTTCCAGAGCTTGAATATGTTCTTCATGTCGAGATCGCCGTATGGCCCCCTGTCAAGCAACTCCGCTCCCTCAGCCAGCGACTGCATGAATCCGTATTCTATCGCGTTGTGAACCATCTTCACGAAATGCCCTGAGCCTGCCCTTCCAGTATAAAGCAATCCGTCCTTTGCGCTGAGTTTCTTCAAGAACTCTTCCAGCTCGTTGTATGCCTCGCGCTCCCCGCCGACCATTATGCACATTCCGTTCAGCGCGCCGCTCGGCCCCCCGCTGCACCCTGCGTCGAGCATAGATATGCCTCTCTTTCCTAGCATATCGTGCCTCCTGGCAGTGTCCTTGTACATCGAATTAGATCCATCAATGATGATGTCCCCCTGCTCAAGCACCGTTGCCAGTTTCGCCGCTGCTTCCTCTGTCGCGTTTCCCGAGGGAAGCATAAGCCATATGACTCTCGGTCTCTCAAGCTTCTTTACCAAATCCTCAATCGAGTGCGCTTCTATCGCGCCCTTCTTTGATACCTCTTTCCTAGGGGCCTCTGACCTGTTGTAGGCGATTACCCCGTACCCGTTCCTCAGCATGTTAAGGGCTATGTTCTTCCCCATCTTCCCAAGGCCATAGATGCCTACGCTTTCTATCTTCATCTCGCCACCGTAAAGCGCATCTTCAGCCTCTCTTGATCTGGGAATGGCTCTTAGAAAGATCCTTTGTAGACTCTGCAGCCAGCAGGTTGAGCTCTCCGGCAAGGCACACCCCCGCAACTATCTCGGCGAACGCCAGCCTTGTCCTTCCCTCGGTGTCGTTCTCGCCATAAAGTCCCAGAAGTGACAGTGCCTCTCTCTGCGTCTCTCTTTTGCTTCCTCCCCCATACGTCCCAACCTCTATAGACGGCATAGTGACAGACACGTACAAACCCTCTTCGGTTGCGAACGCCTGCGTTATGGCCTGTGCGCCCTCTACCACCTGCGCGGCATCCTGCCCGTGCGCTATGTACATGGCGGCAAGAGCGTTCGCTATGTGGGCATTGAACCCGTGGGATCCTGCGAGCGCTGAGCCGGTAAGATTCTTGAGAAGATTCAGCTCTGCCATCTTCTCTGGCTCTGCCTTGAACACGTCTGCAACAATCTGCCTCGGCACCATCGCTTCTGCGACGACAGAAGTTCCACGGCCCTCTATGAAATTTATGAATGCCGGCTTCTTGTCCGTGCACATGTTCCCGGACTCGCTTATTATTGCGACTTTTATCCCAAGCCTCTCCTCAACATGCTTTATCATGGCATCGACTGATGCTTTCGACGCTATGGTTATCATGTTCATCCCCATGGCCGCGCCGCTAGTCGCCTTTATCCTTATGTGTACCTCCCTGCCCGTAGTGAACGGCCTTGCCTCTATAAACCTGCCGTGGCTTGCGTTCTTTGAGAATTCGTTGCCGAAGAAGTCTATGCCCTCCTTGCTCTCTATCCATCTCATGAGCTTCGATGCATCCTTTATGCCTGACACCCTGACAAGCACGTCCCTTGTTATGCCGTCCTTTATTACCGACGAGACAACGCCGCCTGCCTTGTTCAGGGCAGACATGCCTCTCGATATGCCCGCGACAAGCCTGCCCTCTGTGGTGGCAAGAAGTACCGGGTAGCTGCCCTTTGCATACTCCCCGTTCATGTTGAGGTCTCCGCAGTATCCCAGCGGAACCTGCACTGCGCCTATCGGGTTCTCTATGTTCCTGTTAGTTGCATCGTTGAAGTCTATAGACGTCGAACCTATGTTCTTGAGTTCTACGCCCATCTTCTTCTCGAGAAACGCCCTTCTTATCCTTGCTGCCCTGTTCGAATCTCCAACTTCCTTGTCTATCTCGTAGAGCTTCACCTCCCCCCTCTCGAGCTTGCCGATTATTTCTTCCTCGTTCCCTCCCATCAAATCACCTAACCCTTAAAATCTGCGCCATCTTCTCCACCATATCTCCTGGTGTCTCGCCTATGGTTATCCCTGCCTCGGAGAAGCCGCCGAGCTTGCTCTCTATCGTTCCCTTGCCTCCGGCGACTATCGCGCCTGCATGCCCCATTGCCTTTCCCCTGGGAGCGTACCTGCCAACTATGTACGCAAAGACGGGTTTCTTCACAGCACCGTCCTTTACAAGCTCGCTTACCTCCTCTTCCTGCGTTCCCCCTATCTCACCTATGAGCAGCGTAGCCTTTGCGTCTCTGTCCTCCTCAGCCATCCTAACCACCTCTGCAAATCTTGTGCCTACTATGGGGTCGCCGCCAACTCCTATGCACATCCTCTGCCCGAGCCCTGCCCGCGTAAGCCTTGACGCCATCTCGTACATCAGCGAACCGCTCCTCGACGCAACAACGACATCTCCAGAAGTGAAGAAGCGGTCTGGCACAAACCCTATCTTGCATCTCTCCTTCGGGTTTATTATGCCGCTGGTATTCGGCCCTATCACCCTTACGCCATTCTTCCTTGCGTATTCAAGTATCTGTATCGAGTCATGGAGCGGTATGTGCTCGGCCACTATCACCATGAGCTTTATCCCTGCGTCTATAGCCTCAAGCGCTCCAGACTTGATCACCCTTGGTGGAAGGAAGAGTATCGACGCATCGCCGCCCTCTTCCCGCATCGCATCCTTCATAGTATCGTAAACAGGCACGTCGTGCACCTTCTGCCCCGCAGCTCCCGGCCTGACGCCTGCGACTATCCTTGTGCCGTAATTCAGCATGCCTTCCGTGTGAAGGCTGCCCGTAGCGCCGGTTATCCCCTGCACTATTACCCTTGTGTTCTTGTCTATCAGCATTGCATCACTTCTTCGATTCCGCTATGGCCTTTGTTATTGCGTCTTCAAGCGACTCAATATTCTCCAAGCCCGCTTCCCTGAGGACCCTTGCCCCCTCTTCGCTCCTGTTCCCTACCATCCTGACGACTACGGGCACGTCAAGCGTGTTCTCCGCCATAAACGCCTTCACTCCTTCCGCCATGCTGTCGCACCTGTTAAGGCCCGCTACAAGATTGATAAATATTACCTTCATGCCCTTCTTCCTTGACAGTATCTCAAGCCCCTTCTTAATCCCGTTGCCGTCCACCTGCGCCATGTCCAGGAAGTTCGCAGGCTCCCCTCCATATATCTTTATCAGGTCAAGGGTGGACATTGAGAGTCCCGCGCCGCTGGAGATTATGCCTATGTTGCCTTCAAGCTCCAGATAAGCCCATCCCTGCGCCGCCATCTCCCTCTCAAACTCGTTCTTGTATCTCCTCTCATTGTTCAGTGTCTCCAGTTCTGCGTGCCTGTAAAGGGACGCGTCGTCTATGTTGAGCACAGCGTCTACGGCGACAAGCCCGCCTCTCGAATCCAATGCCACTGGATTTATCTCCAGGGTCTCCGCGTCGTAATCCAGGAATATCTTATATGCCTTCTCAACTATCCCGTAGAAAGCGTCTGCGTCCTCTATTCCTGCATTCCTGAGCGTGTCCAGCACTCCCTCCCTGTCAAGGCCGTCGATCAGGCTTATCGGCATCGAAGAGAATCCTTTCTTATCCTCTTTTGCGACCTCCTCTATGTCCATTCCGCCTTCGGAAGAGACAAGCAAGACGGGCTCGCCTACAGCATAGTCTATTGTAACCGCAACGTAGAATTCCTTCCTTATGTCCACCCTCTCTTCTACTATGAACCCAACGTTCTCATGCCCGTGCATCTTAGAGTCAAGGGCATCGAGCTTCTTTATGGCATCTTCTCCAGAATCAGCGAACTCTATTAGGCCGGCCTTGCCCCGTTTCTTTATGCCCATGGGCTTTATGACCATCCTCTCCTTCGCGCCCCTCAGAGCCGCAAAGATCTCCTCCCTGCTCCCGCACGCTACCTCTGCCGGAGTGCTTATGCCGTACTCCCTGAATATGCGCTTTGATTCATTCTCCAGAAGCTTCATATAATCTCCATGTTTTGTTTTCCAGAATCATGCAACGCAGTCTATTCTTCGCTTGCCTATAAATCTTTATCGTTGTACCTGTACATCTTGGCCGACTCTCTCATCAGCTCCGTTATGACCTCTTGCTTTGTGGAAAACATAATCAAAAGCAACCATGCCTAAAATTGCCGCATATTATCTTATATTTCTGGCCATAGTTATAATGTATGTCAGTAACTTGGCCGTTTCGTATATTTCCTTTACCTCAACATATTCCTTTACGGAATGGGCATTTCTTCCGCCCCTGCACATCCCTAACGCATTATAACCCATCCCATAAAGCGCATTTACTTCTGATGGCGAGTATAAATCCTTTAAGTTAAACCTCAATCCTGCGGATTCTGTTGCCAGTTTAGCTAGGGCAACAATCTTCTCATCAGGTTTGTCGAATGGCACAGCAGAATTCTTCTCTGAAAACGATATTTTATATTTGCAACCTGTAACAATGCAAGCCTGACTTACGACTCGCATTATGTGCTTCCTAATTCCACGCATATCAGAAACATTAAATCCTCGCACGACACCATTCAACTCCGCTCCATCCGGCACAACAGCACTTGTTGTGCCTCCCCCAGAAATCTTTGCGATGCTAAGTGACGATCCGTTCTTAAATTTACCTATATTTAATTTCGCGATAATTATGCCTGCGGCCTTTATCGCATTGGCACCTTTCTCCGGTTTCGATGCCGCATGCGCGGCTCTTCCCCGAATTTTTATATTAAACTCTCCAAATCCCAGTGCCTTTTTTATAAATGTGCCTGGCTTATCCGAACCATCGACAGAGAAGGCAAAATCAACAGCTTCCTTTAGTTTTAAATAAGAGATGCCCATCCCGTTATCGCCACTCTCTTCGGCTGTAGAAAAAACAAAGATAGATCTAGGAATATCCTTTCTCCCCTTCAATCTACTCAGCGCTCCAACCATTGCCGTTATACCGCTCTTATCATCAGAACCTACTATTGTACTCCCATCGCTTTTGATGACCCCCCTCTTAATAATAGGTTTAATCTGCTTCTTCCCATCTTCCACAGTATCCATATGGGCCACGAACAAGAGGACAGGTTTACCTTTACCAACCACTGCCACTATATTGCCAGTGTTGCTTTTTGTGTACTTTGAAGATTTATCAGAGTAAGTTTTGACACCTATCCTCCTAAGCTCTTCTTTTATGTATCTGGCAACATTCGCCTCGAATAAACTTGGAGATTGAGTAGAAGCGAGTCTGCAGAAAAGCCGTACCAAGTCGTAATCAGTTTCAGCATCAAGGTGCGTTTTTGGGTTTGTTGCCATGGCCTCTTTCTCGGTATTTTCCATATTATATTTAAGTGATCTATCGGATATATTACCAGCCAACATTTTAGGGATATGTGCTCAACGCAAATCCTAACTCATTTTTTTAATTTACTGAGACAATCCTTTTTCTTTACGGCAGCCTCTATACTCTCATTATACTCGTTCACATCCGAAATCGTTCCGGCATGCGCTTTCCACGCCCCTGCCGTTATGCAGCGCACTGTCCATCCTTCCCCAGGATATACCCCGGGGTATAATTGTCCAAGCAATGCGTTTGTTTTTTTATTTCCATCTAAAACGGCAAAACCGCTTGCCTCTAGGGGCGTAGCCACCAAATTCTGCTTGCTGACAGATATAACATATGCATCAGCATTAAATTTGCTAGCTATCAAATTCAAAAGCGCAAATCTTGTTCTATTTTGGAGGTTACGCCGTTCATTTTGGGAGATATCTTTACTGCCATCACGATAGTCTGGATGTACTATGCCATGCGTTATCTCAACCCCATTTACCCCCAAATCTTTAAGGTCCTCTGCACACATGTGCGCAACAACCTTCCCCTCCGCTTCAACTACGATTGATAGCCCGCTTCGTATTAAATCGTGTACCTCTTTCTTTGTAGCGAAAGCCAGCGTTCGAGAACTCTCCAACTCTTCTGTAAGCGAATCCCTAGTTGGTTGTAGCTGGCTCTGTATTATCTTATTAACTTCTACCTTGACCTCTTTAGAATCAAGATTGCCAAGCGCTTCTACAGAACCATTTATGGTTCTGGCCTTGATCTTTAACAAGTTCGCGACAATCTCGGTATTTATTAATTTCACGATCTGAACTACATCTACTTCTGTAGCCAAACGCACGTGCATCTCTTTTCCGCAAACCGTAAAAGATCCAAATCCCGCTACCTTATTCTCGATTCTTTCCATGCTAACCCTAAAAGTAATGCATCATTTAATTTAAAAAGCGTAGTTTCGAGTTCGGCATATAACGACATTTCCGCCGCCAACTGTCGCGATCGCGTGGAACATCTGCCGTTCCTTATTCAACAATACCACTGCAAGCGACGGGGCATATTGCTGCATGAGCACTGCTCGCATTCCTTGAAAGATTAACCCCCCGCATTGTGGGTTACTCCCTTAAGCAGTAAATGAAATGACTAACACAAATACCCAAATAATGGTATATCTGTTAAACAAAACATAGATTTAAATATTTTTACGCCAACATATTGCCGATGAGAACGCCAGAAATACTTCTTTATCTTCAGAGTAACCACATAACCGTATTTGCCACCAGCGACATAGCGAAGATAATCGGCAAGCGGATAGAATATGCCAGGAAGATAGTCTCAACGATTCCCGGCATCAAAATGGCAGAGAGAGGGATATACTACACCAATCAGGCAGACATATACGAAATAGCGTCAAATGTTGTGCTATTCTCATATGTTAGCATGCTGTCTGCCCTGAGATACTATGACCTGACGACTCAAATTCCACATATCATAGACGTTGTTTCTCCCAAAGCGCACAGGAGAATAGAAGTGGAAGGGTATGAAATACGCTTTATAAAATTAAAACCGGCTCGCATATTCGGGCACGTAAGGAGAGGCAACGCGTTTATTGCCGCACCGGAAAAGGCAATACTGGATTGCTTGTATACTGGCGAATACGCATATCTCGAGGAAGCATTTAATATCGGTTTTGAGAATGGGCTCATCAGCATGCAAAAACTGATCGACTATTCGCTAAAATTCAAGAGCAAGTCCCTGATTAATAAATTGGGATTTTTCTTAGAAACTTTTGCAGGGCAGAACGCCGATATTCTTCTTAAATACAAATCTTCAACACCCGTGAGATTAATAAACGGGGCGAATAAATATAACAAAAAATGGGGAGTTTATTATGGAGAATGACGAAACGACCCGCGATCGCTTACAGGACGCGATACTGTCTGCGTTGTACAATTCGGTAAATGAAGGCAACGTGCTGATATTCAAAGGCGGAACCTCGTTGAGAAAGATATATGGGCTTGACAGGTATTCAGACGATTTGGATTTTAATCTCAACGCATCCCTAGTTTCCATGCCCGAATTCATCTACAAACTGGGGGACAGGGTTACCTCAAGGCTTTTGCCTTTATATAAAATAAGAGTTTATGTGCACAAAAACAAATCCGGCCAGTATAACTGCGATACGATAATAAATGACAGTTATGGAAAGCCAACGAGAATAGCCATAGAGATGTCGGCAGCAAAAACATACATGCCCCCGATTATAAAGAGGGTCATTACTCCAGAAACAACATATACGGCATCAGTAATGAATATAAACGAAATACTCGCCGAAAAGATACGCGCAGTTTATACCCGAAGGAATATAGAAGACATAGCAAGAGACCTGGTAGATATCGATTTCATACTTTCTATAGGCGGAACGTTCGATCCCATTCTTGCAAACAAAAAACTTGCTGAAATAAAGCACATACGGTTTTCGCATAGAACATTCTCCGGAAGGCTCCACTTGATAAACGAAACCACGTGGAAAAAAAATCTCTCAAGACTAATGAAAAGTGTGCCAGATAGAAAGATACTGACTAGCAAAATACTAAGGGCAATCGCCTAATCCCGGCACGTTTGGCCACGCAGTTTAAGAGGAAAGTCTACAAACCGCAAGATATTTATTCAAAGCGGGCAGAGAGGTCATATGGTAAGCGCATGCTGAAGATCATAGTAAGGGACGATTACAAAGGAATGAGCGAGGAGGCAGAGAGGATCTTCAGGGAGCACCTCAGACGCTCCGACGTTATAGGCTTCGCCACCGGAAGCACTCCACTGCTTCTGTACAAGCGGCTGTCCTCAATGTGCAGGAGTGGAAAAATTTCTTTCAAGGACAAAATATCATTCAATCTCGACGAATATTACAGGATACACCCTTCTGATCCCCGGAGTTTCAGGCACTTCATGGACACAAACCTGTTCAACAACATAGACATTAGGCAGGAGAACATACACTTTCCGGATTCGACAGTAGGGCAGAAGGCAGCAGTGGAAAGATACAAGAAGGAACTTGAGGAACACGGGCCCATAGACTTCCAGATTCTTGGCATAGGCAGGAACGGGCACATAGCGTTCAACGAACCGGGATCTGGGATGAACTCTGGAATAAGGATAATCTCTCTTAGCAGAGACACCATTGAACGGAACGGGAACGTGCCGCAGAAGGCGATAACAATGGGGATAGCAGAGATACTTTCAGCAGGCACGATAATGCTTATGGCGTCAGGCAAGGACAAAAAGGAAGCAATGGAGAAGGCGCTCTACGGCCCCATTACGGCAGATGTTCCTGCTTCCTTCCTCAGGAAACACAGCAACGTGTACATAGTGGCAGATTCCGCCGCGCTTCCCCCTAAAAGGAAATGAATAAGAACTCTTGACCACGAATATGCTCATGGAAAAGCTCTCGCTGCTTGTATTCTCAAGGAACGACATAGACAAGGCCATCGACCTGATAAGCGATATGTATCAATTTTCCGACGAGATAGTGCTGATAGACTCTAGCGACGAGCCAAAAAGGAGGGCGTTGCTTAGATGGAAACAGCGGAAACGCCTCTACAAGCTGAGGATAATACACGCCATAGCGCTGGGATATCCGGACCCGCTAAGGATGTACGCCCTGAAACAGTGCAGCAACGACTGGATCCTCCTTGTAGACACTGACGAGAGGATATCAAGGCGCCTGAAGGACAGGCTGAAGAGCGTCATAAGCGCAGCATCGTATCCTGCATTCGCGATAAAGAGGTATGAGCAGGTGAGGGGCGAGCACCTGGGCGAGTTCTACACGTGGCAGATCCGCCTCTTCAGGAAGAGCAGGGTGCTCTTCAGGGGCTATATACACGAGCAGCCCCTGGTAAAGGGCACGATAGGAAAGCTCGAGGACGGCTACTACATGAAGCACATAGAAGGACTGAGGACGCCCTCGCACTACGGCAGGATGGAGATGTTCGACAGGCTCTCATACGCGCAGTTCAACGAGCGCATGATGGAGCTCCTGGCCAAGGGGCTTGTCAAGAGGAAGGAGGAGGCGGAGAGGACCGCGCTTGGAAGAGTACTCAGGGCAATGCTGCTGCTTTACCAGAAGATGGGCCTTAAGGATCCGGATTCAGAGATAGGCACCATAGACTACCTTACGATGTACCTTCTCATGGACATGGGATACATGAGGATGGAGCACAACCTAAGCAGGGACAGGATATTCGGCACGATACGCACAAGGATAAGGCAGGTCAGGGGAATAAGCGCAGAGAAGAGGACAGAGGCAGGCAGGGAGATCTTCGAGATAGCGAAGAAGATAAACAATGTCGGGATAATAAAATATCTCGGCCTGGACGATCCAAGGATCGTAGCGCGCCTCAACGAGAGGTACAGGGGCAAGCCCCAGGGAATCGACCTTTTCATAGGCCTTCTGAAGGAGAAGTACAGGAATGAGCGCGGGAAATAAGGGCTACTCCGCCTCCTTGATCTCCAATATGCGCTCAATCCTGAAATTCCTGTTCTCCTTCCTCTTGTTATCGAAGCCCTCCATTCCAAGGTACTCTCTTCCCAGATACTCGAAAGTTCCAACCTTTGAAGGCACCACAACCCTCCTGGACTTCTCGTCATTCGCCTTAAGGTACAGTATCTCTATTCCTCTGCCTTCCTTTATCGCCTTCCTGATGAACTCAACCTTCCTCTCCATCGGCATTCTCTCGTCAGATTTCATATACTGGTACTTTGTCAGGAATTTCATGACCCTGTAGTCCGTAAGCACATGCTTCCTCTCTATCTTCTTCCTCAGGACTATTCCCTCAAGGGTTCTGCATCTGCTCAGCGCGACATAGAGCTGTCCGCTCGCGAAGATCCCAGATCCGACATCCACTATCATTCTGTCGAAAGTCTTCCCCTGGCTCTTGTGTATCGTCACTGCCCAGGCAAGCATTATCGGATACTGCACGAAGCTCCCTACGGACTCTGGCACAAGCTTGTGCGCGGCCGAGTCGTAGGAGAACCGAAAGAGCTCCCACGTGTGCCTCTCCACCCCGACTTCCGAACCGTCCAGAAGCCTTACAAATATCGCATCTTTTCCCTTCCCGTCTCTGTTTATAGCGATTATGCGCCCCACGCTGCCGTTCACCCACCTGCCCTGCCTGTCGTTGTTAAGCAGCATCACCTGCGCGTCTACCTTCACGTTAAGCTCTTCGTCGGCCGGCAGAACCTTGGATTCGAACGCGCCGTCCGATTCTGCCATGTATGTGAACCTCTTTTCGCTAAGCTTTTCAAGCGCCGCCTCGTTTATCTCGTCGGCAAGCCTGTTCGTGGGCACAAGAGTGATGTATCCGTCGGATATCCCGGGTTCAAACGACGGGTCGAACCTCGCATTCAGCGCCTTGAGCTGTTCCGAATCTATGGCGCCGTTCCTCACGGAGTTGAGGATGTCTATGAACTTCCTGTCGCTGTGCCTGTAATACCTGTCAAGCTCCACGAACTCCGCAGGGAACCCCTCGAACGCATGGGCATCGAAGAAATACTCGCTCTTGTAATGCTGCCTGAACATCTTTCTCTCTCTGTATGTGACGACTGGCGGGAGCTGGTAGAGATCGCCTATGAAGATCATGCGCGTTCCGCCGAAGGGAAGATTGCTGCTCCTTCCGTTATACCTAAGGAAGGCATCCACGCAGTCCAGAAGGTCTGCCCGCACCATGGATATCTCGTCTATGATTATTACGTCTATATTCTTGTACATCTCGGCCCTGCGGGCGCCGAGCCTCCTGACGGAATCCAGAGTGATATTCGGTTTGAAGCCGAAGAAAGAATGTATGGTCTGCCCGAGCACATTAAGGGCGGATACCCCTGTCGGGGACAAAACAACCACGTTCCTGTCGCTCTCGTTTCTGAAGTGCTGCAGAAGAGTCGATTTCCCGGTGCCTGCCTTGCCGGTTATGAAGAGGTTCTTGTCGGTGTTCTCCATTAGCTCCAGGGCAAGCTTGAAGTTGCCGGTTATCTCTATTCTATCCATGCGCCAACACTTCAATCCATTCTTGTACACATATCCGCAACGCATGCATGCGCATCCGCCAACAAGTCATCCCAATTCTTTTTCTATTTCTTTGAGGCTAAAAAGTTCTACATTTCCATCCTTTGCAGCATCATCAAGCGCACGCGTAAAACCAGACCGGGAGAATATCGCAAAATGCTCTTTTCTGACCGCGTTCCTCCATTCAACTAATCTGGCTTTGCGTTTAAGCTCATTATAAACTCCGATATCTGTTTTCGAGTTCGACCACTTGCATTCGGCAAAAAATATATCATTCGTATCCTCGTTAAATCCGACTATATCTATCTCTTCCCTGTTGCCTCCTGCAGGTTTTGCCGGATCGTTTCCCCACCATCTGCCTATTTTTGACAGTCTCGGAAACCTCTTTCCTGAAAGATATCTCACTAATTCCGCAGAAAAATTTTCAAACGCCAATTCCTCAACATCCTTTAACTCCGCGGCCACTTTTTCCGCACTCTCCATACTAATGTTTCCGAGATTTCTCTTCACGTGCCTGAACCAGAAATATATGTAATTGTCTTTTATCTCATACACGCCTCTTTTCGAGCGCCTGTTTTGTATGTCTATTATCGGAAACGTTCTGCGAATTATTCCTATTCTTTCAAGCATGTCCAGATATCTGACCAGGTTGCTGGAAGGCATCCCAAGCTTCGAAGCGATCTCGTTCGTCCTGTTTACTCCACCGGATATTAATTCCAGTATGTCTATATATCTTGCCTCTTTCCTGGTTTCCTCTGAAAGTATGACGCTCGGTTCGTTAAGAAAAATGCTGCCTATCCTGAATATCTCACGTATTGCTTCTATTATGGTTCTGCACTTTTCGGTATATGCGTAATATGCCGGTATGCCGCCAAATATGAAATAGAGGCGCAGTCTTTCTTCAAAGTTCATGTGTGCATTAAGAGCCAACGCGTAATGTATATCGAGGGGCATAATCTCGAGTATCGAAGTGCTCCTATGATACAGCGGCGCAGTATAATCAAGAATCTCGCTATGCATCATGCTTATGCTTGAACCGCAGAGAATCAGCATTACGTTGCTATCCTTGAGGTATACATCCCAGCCTTTCTGGAAGATCGATGTTATAGCTTTGTCGGACACTGCAATATAAGGAAACTCATCTATGGTAATTGTGAGTTTCTTCTTAAATTTCCTGCGGCTGATCCGTAAAAACAAGGCCTCCCAGTCAATAGCTCCGAACCGTGTAAGTTCTTCATCACCGAGTGCAATGCCTATCTGGCTCGATATCATTTTTAACTGTTTCCGGCTATCCTCCTTTGTCGCCATATAATATACGCTGCGTTCTTTGTTTCTCGTGAAATGCGCTATAAGATCGGTCTTGCCTATCCGCCTTCTCCCATATAAAGTCACCATGGCGGATTTAGAACCGCTATAGGCATTCTCGAGCGCTTCGAGTTCCGCTTTTCTGTCAACAAAATCCATAACTATCATTTTATGACTATCATTTAATGATAGTCATTGAAAAATTAAATATAAAAATCCACCCATCGGGTTCAGGCCTCTCTTGCTATATTGTCCCTGTTTGAGAGTTACTAACCCCACCAGTAAGTAACTAACCCCACTAGTAAGCAATTAATTGGGGAAAGGGGAAAGGCACGCCCCAAATGAGCGATTTTTACCGTGCTATGAGCCGCTCTACCTCGCCAAGCGCTATTTTAGAGCCTTCTTCATAAACTTTTTCAAGCGCTTTTCATCTCCTTCTCCCGTCCAAAAAGATCGGAAGGTTTTTCCTTGGGATTAAGATCAAAGAGCATACGTGCACCTGTTAGTTTTGCGCTTACTAACTATTGTAGTTAGTAAAAGATACCTATACATTTTAAAGGCCATTGCAGAAGGAATAAATTCATGGGCTGAGATAAAGAGCTACGTCACGTCAAAATCAGGCAATATAGCCGATACGCGGTTTGCATACCTGCTTGATGCTCTCATAAAATTCGGGTTTGTGGACAAAACAGCCGGCAGGTATAGCATCACAGATCCGGTGATGAGGAAAGCGATGGCAGGAGCAGAATTGAGATACTAAACAGGGAAATCGACGACATTCTGCCAGCAATATGTTTAAAAGGCGAACATACATATTATTACTACAAATTCTGCGGTGACATTCATGCCGACACTCGAGGAGATTAAGGCTTACATAAAAGAGGGCTCTGAAACGAGGAACAGCGTAGACCCGGAGCAGCTCATGAGGATAGGCAGCGAGATCGGGAAGAGGCTTCTCTCGGGAAGCAAGCTCCTGATAATGGGAAACGGCGGCAGCGCCGCCGACTCGCAGCATTTCGCGGCAGAGCTTGTCTGCAGGTTCGAGAAGGAGAGAAAGCCGCTGAGCGCATTCGCGCTTACCACAGACACGTCGGCAGTCACGGCGATAAGCAACGATTACGCGTATCCGCAGGTCTTCGCCAGGCAGATAAAGGCGCATGCAAGGAAGGGCGATATCGTGTTCGGCATATCGACGAGCGGCAACTCCGAGAACGTGATAAACGGCATAGAGGAGGCAGGGAAGCTGGGCTGCTATACGATAACGCTTACAGGGAACAAGGGCAAACTCAGAGGGATGGCTGATGAGAACATATCCATTGCGCATGGGCGCACGGCGGTGATCCAGGAATCGCACATAATGGTCATACACCTGCTCTCAAAGATAATAGAGGACATGGTGAATGAGTGACCTTGCTTGACCAAGGCGCAATATCCAAATCCAAGGAAATGTTTATAAAGCGGGATTTTGATGCTTACAATTACTTACAGTTATACTAGCAAACTTCTGGTAAGATGAGAAAAGCGCTATTCATAGATCGTGACGGTACGATAAACCGCGACAGAGGGTACACGTACAAAGTCTCTGACCTTGAGCTATATCCGGATTCCATAGAGCTGATAAAGAGGCATAACGGCGAAGGTTATGTCGTGATAGTCATAACCAACCAGGCAGGGATAGGCAAGGGCATCTTCACCGAAGAGGAGTGCATGCTCTTCAACAACGCGCTGATAACGGAAATGAAACATAACGATGCAAGGATAGACTATGTCTACTACTGCCCGCACAGGCCTGAGGATGACTGCCGCTGCAGGAAACCCAATGCCGGCCTTGTCAGGATGGCGGCAAAGGACCTGGACATAAACCTTAAGGAATCTGTGGTAGTGGGAGACAGGGACGAGATAGAAGGCGAGCTTGCCAGGCGCCTATCCATGGATTACATGATAATAGACAGAAATGCGGCAACTGAAGATTAATATAGGGGTTTTGACATATATTAGAGGGATATGAAATGGACATCAGGAACAAAAAAATAATAGTGACGGGCGGAGCGGGATTCATAGGGAGCAATCTTGTAGAGCGCCTGTGCAGGGACAACAAGGTCCTTGTGATAGACAACCTGCATACCGGATCTGAGAGGAACCTCGAAGCCGCAATGAAATCCGGCAACGTCACGTTCAGGAAAGCGGGTTCAGGAGAAGTGCTTGGCCTGGATTTTGATGCTGATGTCGTATTCCATCTCGGAATGTATTCCGCATCGCCAATGTACAGGAAGAATCCGTCGCTCTTGGGTGAGGTTGCAAAGGACATGATAAACGTGCTTGAGTATGTCAGGGCAAGGAAGATACCTATGGTCTTCGCCTCAACGTCATCGATATACAACGGGCTGAAACCGCCGCACAGGGAGGACATGAGATACGATGTTACTGACTACTATACTGAAGGCAGGATATTCTGCGAGCGGGCGTCAGAGCTCTACAGCAAGCTCTACGGGTGCGACATAGCAGCCATGAGGTTCTTTTCAGTATACGGATGGCACGAGGATGCTAAGAAGGGCTATGCAAACCTTGTCACGCAGTTCATGTGGGCCATGAAGAAGAATAAGGGGCCGGTGATATACGGAGACGGCAGCCAGAGAAGGGACTTCGTCTTCGTAGAAGACGTGGTAGAGGCGCTTATCAGCGCATCATCGATAAAGGGATTCGACATATTCAACGTTGGTATGGGGAAGAACTACTCCCTGAACGAGTTGGTCAGCATCCTGAACAGGGCGATGGGCAGCAATATAAGGCCGGAATACGTGAAGATGCCAATAAGTAACTATGTGGCAGAGACCCTTGCCGATACAGGCAAGGCGGAGAAGCAGCTGGGATTCAGGGCAAAGATAGACCTCGAGAAGGGGATAAGCCTTCTCCTGAGCAAGTGAAAACATGACAAAGAGGAGAATGATCATATCAAGGACGCCGCTGAGGATTACGTTCGTAGGCGGAGGCACAGACCTTCCGGAATACTACCGTAGCCATGGCCCAGGGGCAGTGATCTCGGCAGCTATAAACAAGTACATCTACGTCAACGTCCACAAGAGATTCGACAGCAGCATAAGGGTCGGCTACTCCAAAACGGAGATCGTCGATGATCCGGAGCGCATAGAGCACCCCACGGTAAGGGAAGCGCTGAAGCTCCTGGACATAAAGGGCGGCGTAGAGATAACCACTATGGGAGACATACCGGCAGGAGGCACTGGAATGGGCTCTAGCAGCAGCTTCCTGGTGGGGCTTCTGAATGCCCTCCACGCATGGAAAGGGGAGTATGCCACGCCGACAGAGCTTGCGGAGGAGGCGGTGAAGATAGAGAGAGGGATACTCAAGGAGCCAGGAGGCAAGCAGGATCAGTATATTGCAGCTTTCGGAGGTATGCAGTTCATGGAATTCCACAAGGACGAGAGCGTTATACACACGCCGATAATAATGAGCGAGGAGAGCAGGGAAGGGATGCTCAAGCACCTCCACCTGTTCTACACTGGGATACAGAGGCGCTCCGCGCAGATACACGCCATCCAGACAACGGAGATAGAGAAGCACGTCGGCGATTACAGAAGAATGGTGGATCTAAGCTACGGGATGTTCTCTGATCTCACTAAGAACAACTGGCAGAGCACAGGAAAGTATCTCCACGAGAACTGGCTCATAAAGAAGACCTTAAGCAAGGGAATAAGCAACGACAGCGTGGACAATTACTACGACCGCGCGCTGCGCGCGGGGGCAGAGGGCGGCAAGCTCATAGGCGCAGGCGCAGGGGGATTCATGCTTTTCTTCAGGTCACCGGACAGCGCCGGGGAGATGGTAAGCGCGCTGCCTGAACTCAGGGAGGAGCCGTTCGAGTTCTCCTTCCAGGGCAGCAAGATAGTATACGTAGGGGACTGACAAACAGTAAACCGCACTCTGCGGCAATAGGTAATAATGATGATCGCGTTTATATTGGCAGGCGGATTCGGGAAGCGGCTCAAGCCGCTTACTGACAAGGTTCCGAAGGCCATGATAGAAGTTGGGGGGAAGCCGGTTATATACTGGCAGATAAAGTGGCTCGAGTCGTTCGGCATAGAGGAATTTGTGCTTCTTTCGGGGTACAAGAGCGGGAAGATAACAGACTACATAAAGTCCATAGGGTATTCAGGCAGGTTCCGCGTGTCTGTAGAGAAGGAACCGCTCGGTACAGGAGGCGCGATAAAGAATGCAGGACACCTGGTATCAGGCAAGAACCCGTTCTTGGTAGTAAACGGCGACAACGTCACAGATATAGACATAAGGAAGCTCAATCTCTCTGGCAAGAATCTCTGCAACATCTCTCTCGTGCCGTATTTCAGCACAAAGGGCATAGTTGTCTCGAAAAGAGACAAGGTGGTCAGGTTTGACGAGAAACCGAGGCTTGAGGGCTACTGGTACAACGCAGGCGTATCTCTGGTCAGTCCCAGCGTCATAGAGATGCTCCCGGATAAGGGAAGCATTGAAGCCGAGACATTCCCCGCCCTTGCGTCAAAGGGCAGGCTTTCGTGCACAAAGTTCGATGGCCACTATCTCAATTCCATAGACTCTTTCAAGGACCTGGAGCAGATAGACAGGGACATAAGGCAAGGCAGAATCAAAGTATAGGTGTGTTTAACACGGAGAGGATATTCATAACTGGAATCTGCGGCTTCATAGGCAGGAACCTTGCCGCGGAGGCGGCAAGGAACGGCTATGAGGTCAGCGGCGCTGACATAAAAGTCAGGGACGTACCGGGGGCAAAGGTGATAAATGCAGACATAAGGGACAGAGACAGGATGCTGGGGCTTACGAAGGGCGCTGATTATATAGTACACCTTGCCGCGGTCACCTCAAACCTCGAGTTCGAGAGGCGCATGCCATATTCATATGAAGTAAACGTGAACGGGTTCAACTCCATAATAGAAGCCGCGTATGCCAACAAGTGCAGGAAGTTCCTCTACGCGTCAAGCTCCGCAGTATACTACAACAACGCGTTCTCAGAGACCTCTGCCCTGAACCCTGACGAGATGACTAACCACTATGCAAAGACAAAGCTGATAAACGACATGATAGCGAAATCTTACACGTCCTGCAACCTTCTGGACGCGGTGGGAATGCGGTTCTTTAACGTGTACGGCCCAGGGGAGAACGAGAAGGGCGATTATGCAAGCATAATAACGCTCTTCACGAAGATGAAGAAGGCAGGTAAGCCCATCGCGATATACGGAGACGGCAGGCAGGCAAGAGACCTGATATACATACAGGATGCGGCAAAGATAATACTGCTACTCATGAAAAAATCAGGCAAGAACCTGTACAATGTGGGGACAGGGAAGGCAACCTCGTACAACGAGATCGCGGACATGATAGGCGGAAGCAGGGAGTATGTAAAGAATCCGCTGAGCAGCTACCAGCTATTCACAAAGGCCGACAACTCAAGGCTCCTGGACGAGATAGGCAGCTTTAAGTTCACCGACATAAAAGACTACATAAAGACGCTTGTTTAGATGAGAGTAGCACTTCTAGGAGTAAAGGGGGATTTTGACAAGGCCCAGGGAAAAGGCGTGCAGAGATATATGTACGAGATGTACAAAAGAATGCGGTCAGAGCGAAATGTACAAGTAGACAAGGTAGAGACTGAACGGACATTCATCGGGAACGGGCTGTCTTTCCTCGCAGGGAACCTGTTCAGGAACTTCAATGACTACGACATAATACACAGCATGGACCAGAAGCCCCTGATTCCGTTCCTAAAGGGAAAGGCGGTAAAGATAACCACTGCGCAGGATCTTCGAGCAATACTCCAGAATAGGCACAACACGAGCAGCGCAAAGGATATACTGTGGATACCAATAAACATGCTCGGGATGAGAAGCGTCCTAATGTCTGACTATATTATTGCCGGATCCACGCAGACAAGGGAGGAACTGATAGAGCTCGGCTATGACAGAAGCAGGGTAACCGTAATAAACCACGGAATCGACGAAAGATACCTCAAAAACAGCAAGACCAAGAAGAAAGCAAGCGGAAGGAGGTTCAAGGTAGGGTACCTCGGATCCTTCGAGATGAACAAGAACGTGGTATTCGCTATAAACGCCTTCAAGAAGGCAGAGGGAGAAGGAATGGAATTCGAGGTATGGGGAAAGCAGACAGGGGAATACCAGAACCTCCTAAAAGCCGCAGAGGATGACAAGAGGATAATATTCAAAGGGTTTGCGCCAGAGGAAGAGATCGTTGACATATACGACAGCTTCGACGCCTTCGTATTTCCCAGCAAGTACGAGGGTTTCGGCATACCGATCATAGAGGCGCAGGCAAGAGGCCTTCCTGTCATAATATGCAAAGATTCCCTGATACCTAGGGAAGTGAGAAAGTACTGCCTCGAGGCAGGCAACGAGGAAGAAATGAAGCGGCTGATAATGCGTCTTAAGTCGGAGGGCTACGGCAGCAAGCTGAGAACAAAGGCACAGGCATATGCGAGGACATTCACCTGGACCAAAACAATTAAAGAGACTTTGGCTCTATATAAGAGGATAATCCCAGGATGATAGTAATGGAGAACCAGCAAAATCCAGACATAAAGAAGAAGCTAGAACCGCTATACGAAAGCGGCATACTGGTGGATGAGAGAAACTGGTCAGATTATCTTAAGAAATTCAACAACACTTCGGCCGTCCCTTCAAAGGAATTCTGGAACGGGAAAAAGGTAATGATTACTGGTGTAGGAGGATTCCTAGGCTCAAATCTTGCGGAGAAGATCCTTGGATACGGGTCTGATGTTGTAGGAATAGTCGCAAACCACGACCTCAAGAAATATCCGAACATAGCGGATCTCAGGGACAGGATGAAACTCTACATATGCGATCTTTCAGACTATGGTCAGGTAGAGGATATAATAAAATCAGAGAAACCAGAGACGGTGTTCCACTATGCCGCAATAAGCTTTGTACCGAAGAGCGTGGAGCAGCCAAACATCGTTTTTCAGAACAACGTTGCATCTACAACCAACATACTCCACGCGACTGCACGGCACAACAAAGAAGCCACATTCAAGATTTATACCGCCCTCTCATCGGAGCAGTATGGTTTTGGAAAGGATCTGAGCGAGTTCCCAATCAGCGAAGATAACCCGTTCAGGCCATGCTCTCCGTATGCTGTATCGAAGATTGCGACAGAAATGATAGGCGAGAGCTACCACTACAGTGATGATCTTCCGGTCCTTCGCATAAGGACATTCAATCAGGAAGGCGTCGGCGATCCTATCGACATAAAAAGGGCGAGAGATGACAGATTCTTCACTGCTACTGTTGCAAAGCAGATAGCAATGTATTTGGCAGGGAAGACTGATAAGATAGCAATAGGCAACCAGAATGCACTAAGGGACTTCATAGACGTCAAAGACTCAATAAATGCCCATCTTCTTGCCGTCGAGAAGTGCGAACCAAATGAACCTTACAACGTCTGCACAAACTACGGCATACTTACCGGAGATTTTGCAAGGATCGCATGCAAGCTCTTTGGCATTCCTCCAGAAAAGATAATCACAGATATCCAAAAAACCAGACAATATGAGAGTTATCCGGCATTTGTTCATGGTTTTGTCGGCAACAACAAGAAGTTCAGGGAGAAGACCGGATGGGCGCCTACCAGAAGCATGAAAGGAATAATAGAAGAGAGCGTTAAGTACCAGCAGGAAGTAAGCGCATAATGTCAAATCGTTGATGATTATCATGAACAAGAGCGATTACACTTTTTCAAGATTTCGGGAATCTGTAGGGAAATTCGGCCTTAAGAATGCACTCTATTGGGGTATATTCATAAATTTCATGCCGGCATCGCTGCCTTACCTTTTCAGGAGAAACAAAGAATTCACGTTCAGGGGCAAAAACTACAAATACTTTTACCACAAATACAACTTCACGTGGGAGAATGAAAGATCAGTGGAAGTGCCGATAATATACGACATCATAAAAGGTTCACGTGGAAAGAGGATTCTAGAGGTCGGCTGCGTCCTGCGCCATTACTATGACCTGGACATAGATGTCTTGGACAAATATGAATCATGCAGCTGGGCAATAAACGAGGATGCGTTAGATTTCAAACCGGATAAAAAATACGATCTCATAGTAAGCATATCAACACTTGAACACGTAGGCTTCGATGAACCAATAAAGGACGATTCCAAATTCCTCAAGGCAATAAACAATCTTAAACATAACCTTAAGAAGGGAGGCAGGCTGGTTTTCACAGTTCCTCTGGGCTACAATAAGCATGTGGACATGCTGTTTGAGAAGAAGATGATGCCTCTCTCGGAATCATACTTTATGAGAAGAAGCGAACAGAACCTGGAAGAATGGAAGGAGGCAAGCTATGACGAGATAAGGAAGTATATCAGCGAGAAACGACTGTTTATCGGCAAGAAGGGCGACAGCAGACTTGCCACAATAGCTATAGGCGTAATAGATCATGAGTGACGGGATGGCTTTCCGCTACGGATGTCTGCCAAGGTTTTATCACCAGTCCCTTTAGGATTCTATGAAAGTCGCATTACTGGGCGTAAAGGGAGAATTCAACAAAGCCCTAGGGCAAGGCGTGCAGAGATACATGTACGAGATGTACGCAAGGCTTAAAGGCATGGAGAAAGGCGCGTCTGTAGACAAAGTTGAAGTCGGCAGCCTTTCCAAACTTGGCAATAACCTATCCTTCATGCTGGGGACGTTTCTCAAAGACTTCGATGATTACGACATAATACACAGAATGGACCAGAAACCCATGTTTCCCCTAAGAAAAGGCAAGTCAATACTAATCTCAACCGCGCACGATTTCCAGGCCTTCCTCTCGGACTACGGCTATCGGGCCAGCAGCCTGAAGGAAAGGGCATGGATTCCGATAAACACGCTTGGTATGAGGAGCACGCTTAGTTCCGATTATATTATAGCCAGGTCGACCCAGACCAGGGATGAACTTGTAGACAGGGGATACGACAGAAGGAGAATCACGATAATAAGCGACGGGGTGGACGAGAGGTACTTCGCACGAATTCCAAGTAAGAATAACCGCAAATTCACTGTCGGCTATCTTAGCTCATTTGCGCTTAACAAGAATCCGATATTTGCTGTAAACGCTTTCAAGAAGACAGGCGGCAGCGATATGATATTCGATGTATGGGGAAAAAAGGCGATGGAATACAACAATCTTGTAAAAGCAGCAAATGGAGATAAACGAATAACATTCAAGGGGTTCGCTCCAGAAGAGAAAATCGTAGCAACATATGACAGTTTTGACGTCTTCGTATTTCCAAGCATATACGAGGGTTTCGGCATACCGATCATAGAGGCGCAGGCAAGGGGAATCCCTGTCATAATACTGAAAAACGCAAGGATACCGAAAGAGGTGAGGAAGTACTGCTTAGAGGTAGATGATGAGAGACACATGGCGGAAATGATTGAAAATCTAAAGAAAAATGGATACAACAAGAGGCACAGGGATAAGGCCATTGCTTATGCACGCAGCTTCACCTGGCAGAAAGAGGCTAGAGAGCACCTAAAGGTCTATAAGAAGGTTCTTTCGCTTAAT
>JAJYVZ010000010.1 GCA_021791725.1 Microcaldota archaeon
CTTGGATATTCTAGCTGGGGAAATAAAGGAAATCCTTCGCTACAGGAGCAATACACTGGCGGCTCGACGCCTTTTGCAGGCAGGATGGCAAACGTGCAGGTATACGGAACTGCGCTTACGGCAAGCCAAGTCTATTCCCTCTACCAAGAGGGAATTGCTGGACCTCCGATAACCTCTGCGAACGCCATAGGATGGTATCCGCTGAACGGCGACACTATTGATCGTGCGAAATCCTACAACGAGCTTGTCTATAATGGAGCCATAGTGGGAAACCTGCAATTCGTAAGCCCTTCTTCGTCGGTACGGTCGTCGCCTTCCAACACCACGAGCGTTTTTACGGCAAATTTCATTGCATCGAAACTTCCGTATGTGACCGGCAACGCCCCACAGATAAACACGGCTGCCGGAGGATTCAATACCGTTTCTTTCTGGATGGACTGGCCAGGCAATACAAATATGATGCCTTTTAGCTTTGGATCCTACGATTTTTGGCTTAATAGTGACACATGCGCTGGATTTAATACGTTTAACAGCGACGTTTATGGGTTCAACCCGTCTTCCATAGTGAACAGATGGGTATTCGTGACTGCTACGTTCATAAATAATGAGCCTTACACCAACAACAACCTTATCTACATAAACGGCGCAAGGCAGACGCTTTCACAGTGCGGTGGAACGCAGGCCATACGTAGCGCCACTAACAACTACCAGATATCCGGAAACAACGGGGATACATATACTTTCGTAGGGCAGCTGGCCAATTTCCAGATTTACAACACATCTCTAACCCAGAGCCAGATAAATCAGTTATATTCTGAGGGAATTGCTGGGTCCCCGCTGTCGGCAAACCTGGTCGCGTGGTATCCACTTGACGGCAATGCCAACGACTACAGCAGGAATGGGAACAACGGCATCCCAAGCAACATCGTATATGCACAGCAATCCGTAAGCCCAGTGCAGCCGCAGCTGACGTCATTGAACGGTTATGGGCTGGTATTCAACAACAATTCTGAATCCAACATCAACCTGGGGAATCCGCATGCTCTTGACCTCGCCGGAAACGCCATGACCGTATCAGCATGGGTCTATCCGAGATCGAACATCTACGGAGGGGCATACGGTAGTTGGGGCATACCGATAGTGGCCAGAACATTGGCCTCTAGCCCTTATGGAGGGTATATGTTAGCTTACAATTCACATAGTACTACTCCTGACTTCACTATTCAAATAGCGAATCCGTCTTGGGGTGGTGTATCATCATCGCGGCTTGGATTACAACAGCCGGGCAGATTCTACAACGTCGTAAGTACTTATAATTCGCTGGCAGACGCTTTAGATATATATGTTGACGGATTATTCGCTGGGAGCGTTACAGAAACGGGAAAGATAAATGAGAACAATGCAAACACGGTGATAGGCGGGCCTAATCCTACAGCGGGAGCAAGCAATCCGGCGTTCTTCAACGGAACCATAGCAGACGTACAGATATACAACAGCTCGCTTAACCCTACGCAGGTAACCCAACTTTACAACTCCGGATTGCCTCCTACGGCTTCGGCCGTAGTGCCGTTAGGAATTGTGCCGTAGTGCCTATTCGAGGACTATAAATGTTTTTGTCGTTGTTATTCCTTCTATCTTGCCCACGTAATTTAGAAGTATGTCCTTGAGATGAGAGGTGTCTTTCGCTATTATCTTGATCAATAGATCCGCATCGCCTATTATGATGCTGCCTTCTTTTACGTACAGTATGTTCTTTAGCTCTTTGAGGAGTTTGTCCTGCGTCTTCCCTATCCTCTTCAGCGTGTCCACGTCTATGTTTATCATGACATATGCGGTTATATCAAGGCCTGCCTTCTTCCAGTCGACATCTGCCTTGTACTTCTTTATTGTCCCTTCCTTCTCGAGCTTCTTCAGCCTCATGTGCACCGTTGATATCGGAGCGCCGAGCTTCTTCGCTATGCTTGTGTATCTTATGGTGCCGGAATCTGCCAGTTCCAGTATCTCGCCGTCAAGCCTGTCCATGTGTGGAATATTTCCATAGTCATATAAAAAGGTTACTGAAAATATCGTAATATTTGCCTGTTTCGCGCATAAAAATATATATAGGGCTGGAAGGATTGTTTCACGGTTCCATGGCAGACGAGAGATTGAGAAGCAGGCTCAGGGTGGTAAGCGAGGTCCTGCTTTATACTACGGAATTCTTCCACGCGGAAGAGTTCACGCAGTTGCTTCCGGTGATGCTGGGCAAGAGCACCGATCCGCTGGGGCCTGATCCGGGATCCTCCATATTGAAGACTCCGGAAGTCGAGTACCTTGGCATGAAGCTCTATTCCATGAACTCGATGATACTGCATAAGCAGGTGGCGGTACGGGATGTTGGGAAGATATTCATACTGTCGCCGAACATAAGGCTCGAGAAAGGAGAGAGGAGAGAGACGAAGAAGCACCTTTTTGAGTTCACCCAGGCTGACTTTGAGATTCCGAGAGCCAAGAAAGAAGACGTGATTAGGATTATGGAGAGATACTTCACAGGGTTGGGAGAGAGGATGAAGGAGAAGGCCGCGCTCTTCGTGCCGTTCGGCATAGAGCCGTTCAGTTTCAAGGCGCCGTTCAAGATCCGCAACACGCATGAGCTTGAGGCGGAGTACGGGGCAGATTGGGAGCTGAAGGCGTCTATGGACAGCGACCAGCCGTTCTGGGCGATGTGCCACAAGAGGGAGTTCTATGATGCAGAGGATCCTAATGAACCGGGACACTATCTGAATTATGACCTTGTGTATCCGCTTGGATTTGGCGAAGCGCTGTCCGGAGCGGAGCGCGAGAGCGACTACGACAGGATAATTGGCAGGATGGGCAGGGACAGGCTGAATATGGACGTCTACAAGGCATACATTGACGAGGCAAGGAAAGGGTTCGTGCCTTCAGCCGGAGCGGGATTCGGCATGGAGAGGCTTGGCAGGTTTCTCACGAAAGCGGATCATGTTGGAGATGTCCAGATGTTCAGGAGGGTGCCTGGAGAGGATGTTGTTATCTGATTTGTCCTTTTGTTTTTTATTTTGGCGGTTGTTTTGAACAAAAATCAGCACAATCTTTATAAACAAGCACAGATCAAAAGAGAACCGATTTGAATGGAAATTTCAAAAAAGAACGAATCAAGAAATGTTAACGTGAATCTGTTGATGGCGCACGCGGCAAAGACAAAGAACCACGCGCGTGTCGAGTTCTGGCTTTCTAGGAATGCCGACCCGGATGCCGAGATTTACGGAGAGCCGGCATTGATATGGGCATTGCATAACAGGGATATCAAAACTGTAGAGATTCTCTTGGCCTACAACGCAAATCCGGAGATAGCTGATGGCCTGGATAAGAGGAAAAATGCGCTGGACATAGCGAAAGAATATTTCCCTGACGCCGTGCCGGCTTTGCAGAGGGCCATAGAACAGAGGCATAACGCGCTGAAGAATGGGAAAAGGCCTGACTGCGCCATTACTACCGATTATCCTGCGGCCCGGAGAGATTTGAACTCTCGACATCTCGATTATCAGTCGACTTTTGTCGACGTATAATTCCATTTTTCATAGCAACCCCGATTTAGTGCAATTGTATGTAATTGAACCCCTGTTTTGTCATCGATTTTTGCAAATGGGCCCGGAGAGATTTGAACTCTCGACATCTGGCTTTCTTAATTCTTGCAAACTTCTTCCAAAGAAGTTTGTTATAAGACCAGCGCTCTGACCAGGCTGAGCTACGAGCCCTTTCCGCTATTTTAGATTTTTACTACTCTTTATTTATATGTTTCTCGCTATAGTTAATCGCTAATTTTCTGAGACAAGATGGGACAAGAATGGTAAGATGGATCTTGGAGAAGGAATACGAAAAGCTGTAGCAAAGCTCCGCGGCGCCACTGTAATAGATTCTAAGACAATAAAGGAGTTCAACAAGGAGCTGCAGAAAGCGCTGATAAGCGCGGATGTGGACATACGGCTGGTGTTCTCGCTTACAAAGAGGCTTGAAGATGCATCGCTACGTACAGACCTTCCGCGTGGGATAAGCCCCAGGGACTACGTAATAAACATGCTCTACGACGAGCTCGTGGGGATAATGGGCACGGCTTACAAGCCTGAAATGAGGCCAAAGAGGATCCTGCTCCTCGGCATGTACGGATCAGGGAAGACAACTACAGCTGCAAAGCTCGCCAAGTACTATCAGGACAGGGGGATCAGCGCTGCCCTTATATGCTGCGATGTCGTCAGGCCTGCCGCATACGAGCAGCTGGAGACCCTCGCAGCGCAGGCGAACGTGGCGTTCTTCGGAATAAAGGGCGAGAAAAGTGTGCAGAGGATAGTGAGGGAGGGACTGGCGCAGCTTAAGGGCAGGAAGATAATAATATGCGACTCTAGCGGAAGGAATGCGCTTGACGATGCGCTGATACATGAATTAAAGGAGATAAACGAATCCTTCAGGCCGGATGAGAAGCTGCTTGTGGTAAATGCGGACATAGGGCAGGTGGCGTCCAAGCAGGCGAGGGAGTTTGACAAAGCAGTGAAGATAGACGGCGTGCTTGTCACGAAGCTGGATGGATCAGGAAAGGGAGGAGGCGCGCTTAGCGCGGTCAAGGAAGCCGGAGTCAACATAACGTTTATAGGAGTTGGAGAGAAGCTAAAGGATTTGGAGCTCTACGATCCGAATAAGTTCGTCGGAAGGCTTCTGGGAATGCCGGACCTTGAGGGCCTTGTGGAGAAGGTCAACGCGGCAATCATGGAGAACAGGATAAAGCCAGAGGAGATGAACGTTACGGAACTGAACTTCGAGACCTTCTACACCCAGCTTAAGGCGATGTCGGGGATGGGCCCGCTGAAGAACATGCTGGGCATGATGGGTGTCGTGGACTTGCCAAAGGACATGCTTGAGCAGAGCGAGGAGAAGCTAGCGAAGTACAAGGTCATAATAAGCTCCATGACAAAAGCGGAAAGGACGTCGGAGTCGCTCCTCAACAACTCAGGAAGGGTAAAGAGGATAGCGATTGGTAGCGGAACGTCGGAGAAGGACGTTAGGTCGCTGGTAGGCGATTTCGTGAAGATGAAGAAGATGTTAGATAGGATGCAGAACGACAGGGGATTCAGGAAAAGGTTCTCAAAGCTGGTGCCTGGGATGTGAAGGTAATAAAAATGAAAAGGAAAAGAAAAAATAAAAAAAGGAAAGCTAAACTGGTCTTTCCAAAATTATCTTCTTGATTTCTTCTTCTTCGAAGCTTTTTTCTTCGCTGCCATTTTATTCACTTATATTTAAGAATATATTTCAAATAGTTATTTAAAGGTAGTATATCAAATGATGTAAAGTCATACAAGATTTTTACCGAATGCGGATTCTGTTTTTATGGAAGCGAACGATCTCGAGAGAAGGCTGGAGGAATTAAACGAGCAGTATTCAAAAACCAAATACAACAAAGCCACAAACAAGTACCTCGGCATCCTGAGGGCTAAGATCGCGAAGGTCAAGAAGCAGATGTCCTCGAAAAGGAGAAACCGCGGGACTGGCTTTGCGGTGAAGAAGACTGGCGACGCTACTGTCGCGTTGGTAGGATTCCCGAATGCCGGAAAGTCGTCTGTGCTCATCGCGCTTACGGGAGTCGAATCGAAGGTAGCGGAGTATGCGTTCACAACGCTCACAGTCATACCGGGGATGCTCGAGATAAACAAGGCAAAGATACAGTTCCTTGACACGCCTGGTCTGATAGAGGGCGCGCACATAGGAAGGGGAGGGGGCAGGCAGATAGTGAGCGCGATACGCGTCGTGGATCTGATACTGTTCATAGTGGACGTGAATGCCTATTCGGATATACCGGCATTGATACGCGAGCTCAACGATCTGGGCATAGACGTCAGCGGCAAGGCCGGGGCAATAAGGATAGAGAACAGGGAAAGCGGCGGCATCACGATACTGAAGGGGCCTAAGGCCGTCAAGCCAACTGCAGAGATCCTTGACGTATTGGGCCAGTTGGGGGTGCACAATGCGAACATCTATGCCAAAGGCGATTTCACGGTTGACGAGCTCATAGAGGCAGCGGCGAACGAAAAGACTTCGATAAAGAGCATAATAGCGCTGAACAAGATAGACACGAACCGCAATTTCGAAAGAGCGAAGTCTGTGTTGGAAAGCGCTACCGGAATACCTGTTGTCGCGATAAGCGCGAAGACAGGAACCGGGCTGCAGGAGCTGAAGAACGAGATATCCAGGAACCTGGGGCTTATCCGCGTATATCTGAAGAGGAAGGGCGAGGCTCCGGACATGTCAAACCCCCTTGTCGTAAAAGAGGGAAGCAGCCTTGAAGACATAGCCAGGAAGGTGCACGACAAGATGGCAAGCGAGTCGAAGTCCGCATACGTCATGGGCAGGAGCGTGAGGTTCGGCATCCAGAAAGTGGGCCTTGACCACATAGCAAAGGATGGAGATGTGGTAACATTCATAAGCAGATGAGTTTTTATTATTTGAAATGTTTTATAGTATAGCGGATTTCCATGTCGATAAAATACTGGGAATTTGAAGATGCGCCGCTGAAGGAGAAGCTCAAGAACCCGAGCATAAAGGAGATCGTGCACATATATTTCGACAATGAGACAAAGGCATACAGGTTCGCCAAGGTTCTCAGCGAGGTAAAGAGGATTGGGAGGCTGAGGCTGAGGGATTGTGGAAAGGAGCTGCCGGTAGCGACATGGAAGAGGTATCTTGATTTCGGGGTGAATGTCGGCATACTGAAGCATGAGAGCAACGAATACTCCTTCACCGACAGGTATTCGAAGCCACTTAAGAACATGGCCACGTATATAAAGGCGTGGATAGAATCGGAGAACAACGACGATGTGAATGTCCTGTTTGCAAATGCAAGGACTGAGAGGCAGAAGAAGCGCGGGGGGAAGATCGTATCCGAAGAGGAGAGGCCGGCGAGGAGGGTCGGCGCGGTTGGGGAATTCGCGGAGAGCAACGATGATGCTGCAATCTATCCGGAAGGAGATTCTGCCGCATGAGCACCGTCCTCCAACCAGCAAGCGGCATGAGGTTTCCCGCCAACGTTGCTACGCCCTGTAATGCCACCTTGCGCCTTCTTTCTGGTCCTCAACGATTATGTTGTATCTCTCGTAAAGCTCCTTCCTGAGTTCGTCGGAGCGCCTGAAGTCCTTTCTGCGCCTGGCTTCCTCCCTTTCCTCGAACAACTCGGCAGCGCCCCTGGGCATTTCCTTGCCTGCTTCCTCAAGGTATCCGGAGAGGCCGAGCCCGAGTATGCTGTCGAACTCCAGCATCGTATCTATCGCCTTTACGGCGCCCTCCCCGCTTAGTTGGCGCGATTCAATCAGCATTGTGGCCTCTTTGATGAAGCTGTGCATGGCAGAGAGAGCCATAGGCATGTCCAGATCGTCTTCAAGCGCCTCGAAGAATGCGGATATGGACTTGTCTGCATATTTTTTGAATTCGCTGTTTGGCTCTGTGGAGGATATTTTCTTTGCGTCGCTCAGCCTTGCAAGGAATTCGTATATGCCGAAGAGCGTGTTCTGCGCGCCCTTCATTGCGTCGAAAGTGAAGTTCAGTTTCTGCCTGTAGTTGCCGGATATGAGGAAGTACCTGAGGGCCATGCTTGAGAAGCCCCTTGAAAGGACGTCTTCTGCCGTATAGACGTTGCGGAGTGATTTTGACATCTTCTTTCCTTCCACGGTGAGGAATTCCACGTGGAACCAGTGCCTGGAGAATTTCTTTCCGGTAGCCGCTTCGGACTGCGCTATCTCGTTCGTGTGGTGTATTGGTATGTGGTCAACTCCGCCGCAGTGCATGTCTAGGGTCTCTCCGAGATACCTCATGCTCATGGCGCTGCACTCTATGTGCCATCCCGGGAATCCCTTCCCCCATTCCGAATCCCAGAGCCTGTAGGAATCGTTTTTGGAGAATCGCCATACGGCGAAATCAGTGGTGTTCCTTGTCTCCGGATCCCTCTTCACCCTTGCCCCCGATATAAGGCTCTCGTTCAGCGACTTGAAGTTCATGCCGGTCAGGGAGCCGTAGTCTTTGAATCTCGACGTGTCGAAGTATATCCCGGTGCCGGTTCTGTAGAGGTATCCCTTCTGCTCCAGCGACTCCATAAGATTTAGCATGTCTTCTATGTGATCTGTTGCCCTGGGGGTTATGTCTGGCTGGAGCACGTTGAGCTTCTTTAGATCGTCGAAGAAGGATTTTGTGTAGAAGCTTATTATCTGCCCGGGAGTCTTGCCTTCCAGTTTCGCCTCTGCTGATATCTTGTCCTCGCCTATGCTCTCGTCCCCGACAAGGTGTCCGACGTCGGTTATGTTCATCACGTGCTTAACCGAATAGCCTTCGTGGATAAGCATGCGCTTCAACACGTCTTCTGCGACATATGTCCTCATGTTCCCTATGTGCGCAAAGTAGTAGACGGTCGGGCCGCACGCGTAAAGCGATACCTCTCTGCCGCTGCCTGGCTTGAATTCCTCCTTCTTCCTGGAGACGGAGTTGTAAAGGCATATAATGTAATCACGACAGCAACGTCTGGTTCACCGTCTGGTTTACGATTATACGCTTTGACATGTTAGAAGCGGTTCTGCTGGTGTAGAAACCCCCTATGGCTATGTACTGCGTCCTTGTGGGCAGAGTGCCTAAGACTTCTGCAACCACTCTTATCTGTATCTGCTTGCACAGAAGCGCTGCTATTGGTACCGTAGCGTTAACGAACGTGCTTGTCGCATTCCCTGCGCTTTTGCCGAAGGAGGGGGCTGCGTATGTATTGAAGTACGTCTTTATTACGGATCTGCCGTTCTTGAGAATCTCCACGTACAGTCCGCTGTTCTGCGGCGATATGATCTGGAAGTTAAGGAAAGGCTGCACGGCCTCGAATGGGGCGGACGTGAGGTTGCCTGGCTGAAGGATCAGCCCTCCGTGGAATGTGGTTGCGAAGTATCCGCCATCATATCCAGCCCATGGCGATCCGTAGTAGTTAGAGTTGCTGTTGGCATAGCTTATGTTGAAAGGCGACGCTCCGAATCCCAGTCCTGTCACGTTCCATCCGGTATAGTTCTCAGCGAAGAATCCGTTGTTTATGTATGTAACGCTGCTCTGGGATAGGCAGCTTGATGTCTGTATTGTAGATGTTGGAGAGGCGGTAGTGGCAATGGTGCTTGCCAGCGTGGTGGTATTGGGCACATGTACTACTGTTGTTGAGGCAGTTAATGGAGATGTTATCACAGGGCCTATCGGGCTCTTCCCAGACAGCAGGTATACAGCTAGAAGTATCACGATTATTGAGGCTGCGGCAACCATTACTTTCTTATCGATAGGCATGTGGCACACTCCTGCGTCTTGGCTGTGATGATATTTGAGATGATACATATTTATATTCGTTTTTCTACATCTTTACGATTTAAGTCAGAAGATTTGGTGTTTCGTTGGGAAGCATACCTAGAAAATGGAAGAAGAAAGGAAGGATGCGCTGGAAGTGGGTCAAGAAGAAGAGGAGAAGGATGAAGAGGGCGCAGAAGAGACGGGTAGGAGACCTGTGACATTCTCCAGCCAGTAAAAGGCGTGGGCTTCCCTGCGTCATGCAATCACTGCATCCCGCAAAGGATGTGTTTTGTCGGTCCTCAGTTCTTCGATGCGGCTTTTCGATGCCTGCTGCACCGCAGAGGCCATATCTCCCTGAGCGTGACTTCCCCTCTGTCCGAGGGTAGTTGCCCTATGCAATGTGTTTATTGATGCGTTTACCCACCCTAAATGAACCTTCTGAATGGGGCGTGGGATTTCCCGCTCACTGTGTTAAACGGTCTGCAGCGTTCTTGCCTTGTACCTGCCTCTTCTCTCTATATCCGCGAGTTTTTTTAATACGGGCTTGTGGTTGGCGTAGGCCGAGTAACCTTTAATGAAACTGGAAAATTGCGGCTTTTCAACAGACCTTTTCATCAGCAGCAGGTCTATGGCCTTCTCCTCGTCACCGCCGCCAATCCCTGCCAGGCCGAAGTCCATGATGCACGGGCCGTTGCTGCAGAGCATTATGTTGGCAGGGGTGAAGTCTCCGTGCGCTATGCCTGCGGCATGCAGTTTTGCAAGCTGTGCGCCTGCAGCCCTCATCTCTTTGTTGCCGAACCTTACATCCTTGAGCATCTTTCCGCGTTTCCTCTCCATGAATATGGAGAAGCGTCCAACAGCTATGATCCCGGGCACGTTTGCACCTGACTCCCTGGCCTTGCACATGGCTTTGGCCTCCTTCCTTGTCCTGCCCCGCCTTATGGACTCGTCAAGCCCTTCTATCCTGTATCCTTTCCTTTCCCTGGCTTTTACTATTAAGGGCACGCCGAAACTGTCATCGGCATATATCTTCGATTCCGCGCCCTCGCTTATAAGTCTCAAAGTCATCAATACACCATGGCCTCGTCCGTCCTGTACTTCTGGTCTATTACACAGTCTGACAGCCTTGCCTTGAATCCCGATTCGAGCATCTTCTCCCCGACAAGCGCCACCATGGCGCCATTGTCGGCATTCAGTTCGTCGCTGACATATCCAATGCGCGCGCCATGCTCCCTTGATATCTGTGCCAGCATCTCCTTCAGCCTTCTGCTCTGCGCCACGCCGCCTGAAACGCATATCTCCGCGCTGTCTGTAAGAAACATGGCGCGTTCCGTAGCCTCGCAAAGCATTGCGAAAGCGTTTTCCTGCACAGAGAAGCATATATCCTCAGGCATCTCCTTCCCAGCCATCTTCTCTGCGAATGTGAGTATGCCTGTGAAGGAGAAGTCCATGCCTTTTACAGTATACGGCATATTTATGTACTTTCCGCGCTCTGCGGCCTTTGCCACGCTGGATCCCCATGCCGGGTTCAGGCCAAGCCTTCTCGCGAGGTTGTCCAGCATGTTGCCGACGCCTATGTCTAGGGTCTCTCCGAGCACGGAATAATGCCTGAATGGCTCTTCTGAAAGCTTGAGAATCTGTGAGTTGCCGCCGCTCACGTATAGAACTAGCGGATCTCTCATCTTCGCGAAATGCCTTGTTATCTCTATGTGCGCCACGCAGTGGTTAACCGGGGCTATGCTTATTGAGAGGGTTTTTGCCAGTGTCTTCGATATCAGTTGGCCTATCTGGAGGCATGGGCCGAGGCCGGGCCCCGATGTATAACTTATCCCTTCTATCTCGGAGAGCTTTGTGCCTGCCCTGTCCAATGCGGCCTTCACCACCTTGAGCGCGTTACTTGAATGGAATTCGGCGACCTTCCCTGGTATCATGCCGTTTGTCCCTATCGGGAACATTGACTTTTCGTTTGCAAGCACCTTCCCCCTGTCCACTATGCCTGCGCCAAAGGTATGAGCGCTGCTCTCTATCCCCAAGACCTTCAATGTATCAACTTTATTATTGCAGTTAGATTGTGTTGCCTACAGTATATCTTCATGCCGCGGCGATTATTATTCGCTGGGAAACAAATTTATTTTTATGTATCAATAGGATACTACCAAAAAGGATAATTAAGATATCAGACAGCGGATATGCATGGAACTTAACGAATCTTCGCTAATAGAGAACGAACTCACGCTCAGGAACCTCAAGCTCCCAAAGGAGGTATTGGAGACACGCAGATCTACGGCGCGGTGGCTTGCGCTATCGCTTGGAATAATAAACCCTGGCGAATCCAGGCTAAGCGCAGTGGCGGTGCTCGACGCGCTTGTCCATTACAGGTTCGTCAAGAATGCGGACCCGACGATAGAAGAACTTAAGAGCTACATAACCGCGAACTGGGAGGACATAAACGAGAAGACGCTAAGATACCATCTGCTCCGCATGAAGAACATCGGGATACTGGAAAACGAGAAGGGCAGGTTTTATTTAAGGCAGGACCAGAGGAACAGCTCTGATCCGGACAAGTGGATATCTTTTATATTGGAGGAGGAATATGGGGGAATAGCGAAGAAGATCGGCGAAGCGATACGGGAGCTTCAGCTGAAAGGAGAGGCGAGCAGATGAACAAGATAGATTATGCGATAGGGGCCGTGATTGCGGTAGTTTTGATCGTGAGTTTCTATATCTACCTATCAAGCCAGAATACCGGAGCGCTGCAGATGAGCGTTGGTTTTCAGGGCGTGAATCTCAGCGCGGTCTATCCTTTCCAGAGGCTTTCCTTTCCGATTGCCGTGGACAACACAGGGAACTCCCCTGCCAAGAACCTAAGCCTGGGCATATACGTAAACAGGAACCTCACCCTGTATTACAAGATAACACTGCCGCCGAAGAAGGCGCTCACTCTCTATTACAATTATACTCCTACAGTGTCTGGATTGTACAATATCGTCGCGGTTCTGGACCCCGGAAATCTTTACAATATAGCCGACAGGAATGCGGCGCAAAGCAATGTAACTTTCTCTGTAGAAAATCCGGAGGCTCCGGAATCGTACATACTGCTCAAACGCCAGAACGCAACAGGGATAGCGTATCTTGGATCGCTGACTGGCACTGAGGGTTTTACGCTCACTGAATTTCTCAACAAGGATTACGGAATTAATCTTCTCGGCCTGGGCAGCTTCACTGGTCTTGACGGCCTCTTCGCGCCTATTTTCAGCACGCTGCAGCTGGGGATAAAGAACCTGTCCATATCGTATGCGAAATACGGAAACGGAGGCGTGGCGCATTCCATATGGATAAGGGGTTACGCGGCTCCGACCCTCATACCGTTCCTCCTGAGGAGCGAGGGTTACCAGGTGCAGAATTACAGCATGGGCGGGACAGAGGCAAGCATGGTTACAATAAACAGCACCGCTACCCTGTGCAGCTGGTACTCGGGGGGTTGGACAAAGGTTCTGGTGTATGAAGGCAGCTCCACGTGCATGTCTTTTGAAGGCAGCGCCGCGGATAATTTCACAGGCAGGTCCTTCTTGCCGAACAAAAGCGGCCTTGTGGCAAACGTGCCGCAGAACTCCAGCATTGCGGGCAACTACTCATACTCGTACGGCAACACGACCGGGTTCGGCACAATAGCAATGAAGGATAACCAGATAATGTTCATCGGCGCGCAGACAAGCGGCTTCAACAAAACGCTTACGTGCTACGGAATCCTCAGTTCCGCCAACGGCACGCAGTTCTGCAGCTCGTATGTGTTCCCTGTGAACAGCACGGTCTCGAAGAGCATAGATTTGGTAAAGACCGAGAAATCGACGGATCTTTACAATGCCACAGTCTATGCGTTCGTGAACGGATCGCGGCTTTTAAGCTCCGTACCCTTCTGGATTGGCGCGGTAGACAACATAAGCCTCAAAGGCACAGCTAACGGCTTTGTGTCGGCTCTGAGCAACACGTGCTCGTTTGGCAACGGATTCGCATGCGCCGACAGCTCTTTCGCGAACAGCACGCTGTCATTCGCTATTACGAACGAAAACAGCAACGCGACGCTGCTGAACTCTGTCAGGTGCTACAATACGGTGAAGAGCATAAACGCGACGCAGATAGGCACGCTGCTTGCTCCGGGCAATTCTGTGACCATCTCTCCTGTGTGCTACAACGGAGGCAACACCCTTCAAGGGATACCGCTAGACCTGAATCTGGTTGTAGAGCTCAATTACAGCATAGGCAATTCCACTCATTTCTCATACGGGCAATTCCGCATAGGAAGCCCGAACTGAAACTACGCGGCAGCCGTGATGCGATTGAAGAGCGCGTATGAATTGTTCAAGGCCAGGTTCCCGAACTTTACCGAGATACAGATCCTGGCATTCCCTCACATAGAAAAAAATGAGAACTGCATGATAATGGCGCCGACAGGAAGCGGAAAGACCGAGGCCGCGATACTGCCGCTGCTCGAGGAACTCTCGAAAAAAAAAGATAGGCAGGGCATATGCGTGCTTTACATAACCCCTCTAAGGGCGCTGAACAGGGACCTTCTGGGAAGGCTCACTTCTCTATGCAGCGAACTAGGCATAACAATAGAGGTGAGGCATGGCGACACAAAGCAGAAAGAGCGAGCAAGGCAGACGGCCAATCCGCCGCAGTTCCTGATAACCACGCCGGAGACGCTCCAGACCATACTTCTGTCACCAAACCTTAGGACTGCCCTGAAGAACCTGAATGCCGTAGTGGTAGACGAGCTGCATGAACTCTATCACAACAAGAGGGGGGCGCAGCTCTCGGTGGGGCTGGAGAGGGTGGCAGAGATAGCCGGGGAGTTTCAGAGGATAGGAGTGAGCGCTACAATATGGGACGGCGAGGAGGTATCGCGGTTCCTCTGTGGGGAAAGGAAGTGCACGATCATAGAGTCGCGCAAGGAGAAAGTGTTCAGCTTCTCCGTCAGGATGCCTACGAAGCCTGCCGCAAGGCACGAAGGCCTGGAAAGGACGTTCGGCCTGAACAGCGACGCAATAGCCAGGATAGAGGAGATAGAGAGGCTTGTAAAGGAATCCGGTTCATCCATAATATTCGCGAATACCAGGCAGGTGGTGGAATCGCTGGGCAGCAAGCTCATGTATCTTGACAGGACCGAAGGCTTCGGGCCGATAGCGGTGCACCACAGTTCGCTTGACAAAGAGGAGAGGATAGCTGTCGAGAACGCTTTCAAGAAAGGAGAGGTGAAAGCAGTCGTTGCTACAAGCTCCCTTGAGCTTGGGATAGACGTGGGCATGGTGGACCTGGTGATACAGTACAATTCGCCAAGGCAGGCAACGCGGCTCATACAGAGGGTGGGACGGGGCGGGCATAGGGAAGACGAGACTTCGAACGGCGCGATTATAGTCGGTTCGGTGCTCGACGCGCTCGAAGCCGTGGCGATATGCGAATTGGCAGTGTCGAAGAGGCTTGAGCGCTATGAGGCAGAGTACAAGGCATACGACGTGGCGCTTAACCAGGTATGTGCCATGATACTCGAGAAAAGGAGCGTAAGCAAGATGCGCGCGTTCTCCATAATCGCGCGCTCATGGGCGTATAAGGATCTGACCGAAGAGGAGTTTGGCAGGATCATAATGCAGGGGCAGGAGCTCCGCATGCTCAGGGAGAAGGACGGCATGCTCGGCATGGGCAGCAGGACAAGGGCCTATTTCTTCGGCAACATAAGCCTTATAGCTGACAGGACGCATTTTGCCGTGAGAAGCTCAGTCAACAACAGGATAATTGGGAACCTCGACGAGCATTTTGTGGCGAATTACATTGACGAGGGAACGGTTTTCATAACAAAGGGACTGGCATGGAAAGTGATAAGCATAGAGGATTACGACATATACGTAGAGCCCACACTTGAGGTGGAGGCTGCTGTTCCGGACTGGGAAGGGGAGGACATACCGGTATCAAATGACGTCGCTTCCAAGGTGTTTGAATTCCTTGAAGCCGGCAGGCTGCCCGCAATGCGCGGCATAAGCGTGGACAGGAACGTCGAGAAGGAGCTGGCTGCATTTCTGGAGAGGCAGAAAGGCTTTCCGATAAGGGAAGATATGCTGGTAGCCGAGGTGTTGGAGAACTACGTCATAGTGTATGCGCCAATGGGAACGAAGGCCAACGAACTGCTGGGCAAGATGCTAAGCCATGCTGTGCGCGCGCAGACAGGAGGCGCGGCTAGGACAAGAGCCACCCCTTATGCCATAATAATAGAGATGGACAGTTACAGGATGCCGGAGATGAAGAAAGTATTCGGAGCTCTGCTTAACATGGACATCGACGCATTCATAGGCAGCAGGTTCGTGAGAAACACCGAGATATACAGGTACAGGTTCGTGCAGATCGCGAAGGCTTTTGGGATATTAGACAAAAAGGCGGCGGTGACGAGAAGCGCGGCGGACAGGCTGATAGAGTTCTACAACGGCACGCCGGTAGAAGACGAGGTGAAAAGGGATCTCGCAAAGAATTATTTTGATGCGGATTCGGTGAAGCGCATGCTCGACGGCATGCGGAACGGCTGGGCTGAATGCGCAGTATTCCATGGGCATTCGGCGTTCTCTGAAGAGATCCTGAAAGCTGCGTATAAGTATTCGGAGCTCATGCTTCCGTTGCGTGAGGACAGCGCGGAGGTAAAGGATTTCGTAGAGAACATGAACAGGAAGAAAGTCGTGTTGTTCTGCACTTTCTGCGGCTTCAGGAGCGAGGGGCGGATTGACGAGCTTGCGGAAGAGGATAAAATATCGTGCAAAGTGTGCGGAAGCCCCATGGTCTCCGTATGGAAGGAGGGTTATGAATCCGCATTCAACAGGATGAAATCAAAGAAGAAGCTATCGAAGGAGGACAGGGAGGAATACGGGAACATGATGAGGTCGGCGAGCCTTGTCGAGGCTTATGGGCCGCGGGCGGTTGCGGCACTATCGACATACGGGATAGGCATAGAGACGGCCGCAAGGGAGCTCAAACTTCTAAGAAAGGACTTTGACTCGTTTATAGTTGATCTGATAAAAGCGCAGAAGGCATTCATAAGGAACAGAAGGTTCTGGAGCTGAATGCGCCGGGAGACGAATCCGGCAAAAAGCTTATATATGGCGCTCGCTTAAAAGTTAGCCACCGACAGGAATATTGAATCAATGGTTTTATGGAAGGCAGAGAATCGGCAGTAGCTGAAAATTTGATAAATGAGCTCAAGGAGGCACACTCCGGAGGATTTGTATATACGCCGACAGACATGACTGGGGAGAAACAGCTCAGGAAGATAGGCCTTGAGCTCGAATTCATAATGGTCAAGAGTAGCGGCGCAAGTATGGGCCACACCGCAGAACTTTCAGACACCCTGTCTGTGTTGAGGAGGATAACGGAGAAGGACGGCACATGGGACGCTGTGGAGAAAGGAATGAGGCTAAAGAAAGATGTTGGAGTGCAGGAGCGCGGAGGCAAAAAGAGATACGAGCTGAGCATAGGCACCGACCTTGGATCTGGACTCCTTGAAGTGAATTTTCTTCCGTTCGAACGCCTGTCGGGCGCTGAGGACCATTTCAGGGAGATGATGGCGCTTGTGTCGCATGCGGCAGAGGAAAACAACATGCTGATACTCGGATACGGGGTGCAGCCCATGTCCAAGAGATCGACAGATTACATGATGCCCAAAGCAAGGTATGGGCTGCTTCTTGAGAGATATGGGGAGAACCTGCTCAACTTTACGCTGCCTGCGGCAAACCAGGTGCATTTCGAGGTAAGCATTGGAGAATCAATACATGCATTGAACATGCTCAACCGTGCGTCTCCTGCAATCATAGCGATGACGGCCAATGCGTCCATAATGCATGGAGAGAGGACAAAGTACCTCGACATCAGGAATATGTTCTGGAAATGGCTTGTCAATGGAAGGAAAGAGGATTGGGAAAGGGTTGGGATAGCGCCAGATTTTGCGGACCATGACAATTATTTCAGCAGGCTCCTCGAATTCCAGCCATTTATGACGAAACGCGAGGAATACATGAGCGTGTCAGGATACAGAAGTCTTGCTGAGTTCATAAAGGCGGAAGATGCAAGCGCAATACGCATAGGCAGCAGGGAAAGGGTTGGGATAGTCCCCAGCATTACAGACGTATATTTCCAGGAAGGAACTGTGTGGTGGGATGCAAGGTTAAAGAGCAGCTATGGTACAATAGAGTTGAGATGTCCTTCACTGCAGCCGTCGACAAAAGAGATACTTGCTGTTGCTGCGTTGGGGCTTGGGCTCATAGAGAATCTCGGTGAGGCGTCAAAAAGGCTGAGCCTTTACAGCGAGAACGGCCTTAAGAGGGCCAGGCACGATGCGATAAGGATGGGCTTGGGCGCAAAGATTGTGTGTGGAAACGATCGTGAAGACATCGCCGTACTGGCAAAAGACCTGTTGTCCATCTCATGGAAGGGACTGCGCAGGAGAGGACTGGTTGAAGAGAAATACCTGGATCCGCTCTATAGCAGGATAAGCGAGATGAGGGTGCCGGCGCAGAAGAGCGAGCGCGTGCTGAACGAGAAGGGCTTCCAGGAATTCGTGGAGAGCGCAAGGCTCAGGATATGAACGTGGTTGGATCTGCATGATAATAGACCTTCACAACCATGTCGGAAACGACAAGGATGGCAATGCGCAGACGATAGAGGAGCTAGGGAAGAGCATGGCGGCCTATGGAATAGACAAGGCAGCAATATTCCCATTTGACGAGAGCGGGAAAGAACTTGTCAGAGCGAGCCTGGATCTCCTCGAATACAAGTCTGAGAAGATACTTCCGTTCCTTAGGTTCGATCCGAAGAACGTGAAACCGGATCAGATCTCAAAGATAATAAGCGGATTCTACGGAGTGAAGCTCCACCCCAGGAGCCAGTCGTTCGACCCTCTTGACAAAAGGTTTTATCCGATATACGCTGAGATAGAGAAAGCCGGAAAGCCACTGATGATACACACAAGGAAGGAGAACAATCCCAATACGGATCCTGACAGGGTAGTTACGCTTGCATCTTCCTTCCCAAAGCTGAATATAATAATAGCGCATTTCGCAGGCGCGTCGAGGGAGGCCATAGAGTACATAGGAGAGCATGACAACCTTTATCTCGAGACTTCCGTCTTCTCGTCAACGAAGCCGATAGAATCTGTGTTGAAGAGGATAGGATCGGAGAAGATCGTGTTTGGCTCGGATTCCCCGTACTCGGATCAGGAGATAGAGCTCATGAAAGTGAAGAAAGCGAACATAAGCGAGAGAGACAGGAATAGGATACTGCACGAGAACGCAGAACTTCTGTTGGGACTGTAGCGTTTGGACAGAATGTTTTTAACTTCTCGATGCCTTATTGGTTTGGGGTAAGAGGTGGTAGGATGATACGCCAAACAAAAGACGCTGAAGCTGGTGGTAAGGAGGCCGGAAGGAAAGACGCGCTAAAGATGGAACAGAGGAAGGCAAGGAGGGCATCTGTAATAAGCGGCATCTTCTCCGCCCCGATTGAACCAATGCAGGAGATAAGGGATGGCAGAAATATCCTTTCCATACCGGAATTCGACCAAGAACACATTGAAGAGTTCTATAAAAAAGCTTCAGCGTACGCTGGGGAAACGACAGAAAAGGAAAGATTTACCAGGTTTATGAAGTTCGTGGCCAGAAAGATGAGTTTTGAAGGGAAGGATATATGGGACAGGGAAGGAAAACGGGTGAAGCTCGAGGACGTAATAAAAAGATGCGAGGGGCTTTGCAAGGAGCAGGCCGCCATACTTGCAATCTTTCTGGAGAAGGAAGGTTATCCTGTGTTGTTTTGCATAGGCAGAAACGCATACATATCTGATAATGTTCTGACCTCTTGGATATCGAACGACGAGCTGCATGCGTGGGATATAGTTATAAGCAGGAAAGGCAGGGTCTACGCAATATCCCCTTCGACAGAAGAGATAGTGAGGATAAACGGACACATGCATGACAAAGAGCTGGGGGTGGTGCTTGATGTCCTCCGGAAAAAACCTTCCGAAGTAATCGGGATATCGCACGTGGAGAAGCTTAAGGCATTGATAGATGCCTCGCGAGAAAAGTAAGTGTATGGAGCAGCAGTATAAGCCGTGGAGGGAAACCTGGAATACGTTGATTGAGGCGATAAGCAAGCGGGATGTGCCAGTAGTAAGGACAATCCTGAGCCAGAATACGCTCAGTTTCCTTGACCTGAGAGACGATGGGGGGAACACGGCGTTGATGATTGCCTGTTTCAGGCGGTCGTTTGACGATGTTAAAGGGTTGGAGATAATAAGGTTGTTGATATCAAACGGAGCGAGGGTGGATGCGACAAACAACAGCGGCAATACACCCCTCGTCCTCGCAATATCTACGAACTTTCGTGAAGCGGTATTCATGCTGGTGGACGAAGGGGCTGATGTGAACTCCAGAAACAATAAGGGAATGACTTCGCTGATGTATGCCGTGGATGGGGGATTTGAAGGCCTTGTAAGGTTCCTGGTTGAGAGAGGCGCAGACCTAAATCTGCAGGATTGGCGGGGCAGGACGCCGCTGATGTATGCTGCAAAGAATGGATACAGGTATATGTCTGCATACATGGTGAATAAGGGAGCGTTTATACATTTGGCTGACATGGATGGGAGGATAGCTGAGGATTACGCTAGGGAGAATAAGCAGCATGAATGCTGGGAATTCCTTCACGCCCTGGCCATAACAAGAATTTATAGAGAAGCGATGAACATCATCAGGAAAAATCCCGCCCCTTAGGTGGCAATCCGTTTTCTTGGTGCTTCCTGGGTCTAAAGACAATGCGGGCCCGGTGGGATTTGAACCCACGACTTATTGGTTAAGAGCCAATCACTCTGACCAAACTGAGTTACGGACCCATCCTTTACCGATTCCTTACCTTCTTTGACACAAAATCTCTTATCGCAGAATCAAGGTCATTTCCAATCGGGCGGAGATCGTAGTATACTTGTATCAGCGGTTTATTAATCTTTATCAGTCTGCCGAGGTCGGTGGGTGTGGCGGATATTATGATGTCAGCTTTTATCCTGTTTATGGTTTCTCCCAGATCCTTTATCTGCTTTTCGCTGTAGCCTATTGCAGGAAGCGCGTTCTTCAGGTGCGGATATTTCTCGAACGTTTTCTTTATCTCCCCTACAGCATATTCCTTTGCGTCAACTATCTTCCTGGCGCCATAGAGATTGGCTGCGACTGTCGCGGCGCCGAATTTCATGCCCCCGTGGGTTATTGAAGGCCCGTCCTCCACTATACCGGCCGACCTGCCTTTTATGAGCGATGCATCGTCGACCTTTATGACGGATTCTGCTTTTATTATCTTCGCCCTGCCGTTTATCGACCTGAGATTCCGCCGAACCCTCGCTACCTGCTCTTTCGTTGCGGAATTCACCTTGTTTATCAGCAGTATGTCGGCCATTCTAGCTACAGTCTCGCCAGGATAGTACGAGAGCTCGTTCCCTTCCCTCAACGGATCGGCAACGGTAATCAGCAGGTCCGGTTTTATGAACGGGGCATCGTTGTTTCCACCGTCGAATATGACTACATCCGCCTCTTTCTCTGCCGCGCTTAATATTTTTTCGTAGTCCACGCCCGCATATACAACGAAGCCGTTCTTTATGTGCGGCTCGTAGTCTTCCTTTTCTTCTATGGTTGCCTTGTATCTGTCAAGATCTTCCAGCGTCTCGAATCTCTCAAGTATCTCGTCCTTTAGTACGCCGTACGGCATTGGGTGCCTTATTATAACCGGCTTTATCCCCAATCTTCTCAGCAGCAGCGACACGTACTTGGTAGTCTGCGTCTTTCCGCTTCCTGTCCTCACTGCGCATATGGCAATTACGGGCTTTCGTGATTTAAGCATCGTGTGTTCTGGGGCGATAAGCGCAAAGTCAGCGCCTTTCGAGTTGCATATGCTGCCCTTTTTCATAACTTCCTGGTAGCTTAGGTCGCTGTAGGACATGACGCAGATGTCCGCATGCAGTTCGTCTATGAGCTCCGGCAGCCTTTCTTCGCCGTATATCCTTATGCCATTCCTGTAAAGCCTGCCGCTCAGCTCTTTTGGATAGTTCCTGTTCTCTATGTATGGTATCTGCGCAGCCGTGAACGCCACGACCCTGAACTCCATGCTGTCCCTGAAGAGAATATTGAAATTGTGGAAGTCCCTTCCGGCAGCCCCTATTATTATAACGTTTTTCCGCTTAGACATGCCGCCTGGCCTCTTTTCTCTCGAATTACTACTAGTGACATCCTCCCCCACCCGTAAACGGTGTGGGCTTCCTCTGCGTTCATGCAATCACTGCATCCCGCAGAGGATGTGTTTTATCGGTTCTCAGTTCTTCGATGCGGCTTTTCGATTCATGTTGGATCGCAGAGGTCATATCTCCCTGAGCGTATCTTCGGGAGTGTCCCTCCCTAGCTCTTTTGAGTATGTTTATTGATGCGTTTATGTCCCTGTCCAACTGCAATCCGCATCTGTTGCAGTTGTATTCCCTAAT
>JAJYVZ010000011.1 GCA_021791725.1 Microcaldota archaeon
CGGTTGCCGAAGAAGCAGGAACTATATGGGTGGAATCATGACGACCAATCATAGCCACTCTGGAAGCTCCCAACCTTCAGTTGGGAGAGGATGTCACATAAAAAGTGCGCAGAAAAGGTTCTCAAAGCCCATAGCCACAGAGGTCAAGAAACTAGATGCTTTCTATATTGCCGAAGACTACTACAAGAGGTACTACGACAAGAACCCGATAAATCCGTACTGCATGCTTGTGATACGGCCGAAGGTAAGCAAGATAAGAAAGGAGTTCAGTCCGATAATAAAGGAAAAAGAATAGCTATCTTCCGAACCTTCTCCTGTGCCCGTCCCTGCTTCCTGGGAAGCCGCCTCTGTCCCTGTTTCCATGCCCGTCTCTGTTCGTGTCCCTGCGGAAGCCATGCCTCCTATTTTCATCATGCCTGCGGAATCCTCCACCCATTCCTTCGCCTTGGAACCTTCCTCTTCCCTCGCTTATGGGAAGTTTGAGGTTCCTGAACGGCTCAAGGTCCAGCTCTATCTTGGTCATCTCGACGTTTGTGTAATATTCTATGTCCTTCAGTTCCCTCTTCTGCTCCGGATCTGCAAGAGTCATTGCCCTGCCGTTCTTTCCCATCCTTGCAGATCTTCCTATCCTGTGGACGTATACGCTCGGCACGTCTGGCGCGCCGAAGTTTATTATGTCGGTTATGTCTGCTATGTCAAGCCCTCTTGCCGCTATGTTCGTAGCTATCAGGAACTGGGCGCCTCCTTTGAAGTTGGCTAGGGATCGTTCCCTCTTTGCCTGCGTGAGGCCGCCGTGCATGAGTATTGCGTTGTACCTCTGGCTAATGAGAACCCTGTGTATCGCGTTGGCCTCGAACTTCGTCCTTGCGAATATTATCGCCTTCTTGGGCGAGTACTGCTTTATGTAAGCAAGGAGCGCGGAGAATTTGAGCCTTGACGGTACTATGGCGTACGTCTGCTTTATCGTGTTCACCGTAAGGTCCTCCTCTTCTCCAACCGTTATCTTTGCGCTGTTCCCGCGGGAATAGCTCTCTCCTATCCTGGCGATCTCCTTCGGCATGGTAGCCGAGAAGAGCATCATCTGCCTGTGCCCAGGGAGCTTTGATATTATGTATTCTATGTCCTCTATGAAGCCCATGTCGAGCATTACGTCAGCCTCGTCAAGGACAAGGAACCTTATCCTGCCGAGTTCCAGCGCCCCCCTGTTCATCAGGTCTATAAGCCTTCCCGGCGTCCCGACAACTATGTTCGGGCCGGAGCGGAGTTCCTGTATCTGCACGTTTATCGATGCGCCTCCGTACACTGTAGAGGTGTAGATGTTCAGCGACCTTCCAAGCTTTTCGGAGAACGCGGCTACCTGCAGCGCGAGCTCCCTCGTAGGCACTATGACCAAGGCCTCCGTGTCCCTTCCGCGGTTCAGCATCTGCATTATCGAGACTATGAACGCGCCAGTCTTGCCGGTGCCGGTCTTGGCCCTGGCTATGAGGTTCTTTCCCTGGAGCAACTCCGGTATTGCCCTTTCCTGCACTTCGGTAGCAGAAACAAATCCGATTCTCTTTAAGGCCTCTATCAATTCCGGCTTTAGGGCCATATCTTTGAATTCCGTCAAATCAACACTTTAGAATAAGGAAAATATCTTTTCGCTTTTTCTTAAATATTATTAAGATGTCTCCCTTTTTAATGCTTTGCCTTCATTCGTCTCCGTTCCTTGTTCATACCATATTCTTCGGATCCAGGACCTTGTCCAGCTCCTCCCCATCCAATATACCCATATCCAGGCAGACCTGTTTCACCGTCTTACCGGTCTTGTAGGCTCTTCTTGCTATCTCCGCGGCCTTTGCGTAGCCTATGCGAGGACTAAGCGCCGTTGCAAGCGAGATGTTAGACTCGAGGCCCTTCTTTATAGATTCCTCATCTGCCCTTATCCCCTTTACGCACAGCCTGTTGAATGTGTCTACCGCATTGGACATTATCTCTATCGATGTGATGAGATTAAACGCTATTACCGGCATGAATACGTCGAGCTCCAGCTGCCCGTTCATTGCCCCTTCCTCGACTACCCTGCTGTTGCCAATGGCCTGGAAACAGACCATAATCATCATCTCGCATACGCTCGGGTTCACCTTTCCCGGCATTATGGAAGAGCCAGGCTGGATCTCAGGAAGGAGAAGCTCATGTATCCCCGCGCGCGGCCCGGATCCCAATATCCGCAGATCTCCGGCTATTTTAGATATGACTATCGCAGCATCCTTCAGCGAGTCCACCATCATCAATTCGCCGGTCTGGTTCTGCATCGATGCGAACCTGTTCTCCGATATCCTGAATCCGCATCGCGTCATGCTGTTCAACTCGGATATCGCGAATCTTGAATACTCCTCTGACGCGTTTATCCCGGTTCCTACAGCAGTGCCCCCAAGGGGTATGTCAAGAAGGCGCTCGTTCGCCTCCTCAATGCCCATCCTTACCTTCTTTACAGCGTATTCATAGCCGGAAAACTCCTCCCCAAGCGTCATCGGCACAGCATCCTGCAGGTGCGTCCTTCCGGTCTTCACTATGCCTGAGAACTCCTTCGACTTCCTTCCCAAGCTCCTCTCAAGCGCATCTAGGGATCCCAAGAGCCTGTCCTTCACCATGGTGTGGGCAGTTATGTGGATTACCGAATGGAACGTGTCGTTCGTCGACTGGGACATGTTCACGTGGTCATTGGGATGCACAATCCTGTAATCTCCTTTCCTTCCGCCAAGCATCTCTATGGCCCTGTTGGCTATCACCTCGTTTAGGTTCATGTTGGTGCTTGTGCCCGCGCCCGCCTGGTAAGCGTCTATCCTGAACTGATCCGAGAGTCTTCCGCCAATCACCTCATTGCACGCCTTCATTATCGCGTTTCCCTTTCTTTTGTCTAATTTTCCGGTTCGCATGTTCGCCTTCGCCGCAGCCTTCTTGAGGATCGCATATGATACTATGAAATCCTTGCTGAGCCTGAAGCCCGATATCTTGAAGTTGTCAAGGTTCCTCTGCGTCTCCGACCCGTAATAGGCATCGGCAGGCACATTCACTCTTCCTAGCGCGTCTTCCTCGATTCTATGTCTCATTTTTCCATCTCCGCCCCTTCTTTCTTCATCACGAACTTCGGGACAAGCATCTCAAACTTCATTGACTGTATGGCTGTCGCAGGGTCGACCCCTTTCGGGCATACTTCAGAGCATGTGCCAGCATATTCGCAGTCCCACACGCCGTCCTTTGTATTCACCATCTGCAGCCTCCTCTCTCCCATCTGGTCCCTGGAATCCATGTAATACCTGTAAGCCTGCGACAAAGCCTGGGGGCCCAAGAAGGCAGGATTGGTGTTGACTACGGGGCAGGCATCCATGCACAGGCCGCACATTATGCAGTACGAATACGGCAGGAACCTGCCTATCTGCTCCCTGGTCTGCGCGTACTCCTTGGGCGCCTCGTATTTCTCCTTCCTGTCCTCCCTCTCGAGATGCGGCGATATCGATTCATGTTTACCGAAGAAGTCGTCAAAATCCGTGACAAGGTCCTTCAGGAGCGGATGCCCCAGCATCGGCCCTATTGTTATTATACCGTTCCTTGCGCTCTTCAGCGCATTGGTCTCGCACGCAAGCGACGGCTTCCCATTCACAGTCATACCGCATGAACCGCAGATTCCCATGTTGCAGCTGTATCTCATCGAGATTGTAGGATCCTTCTCCGCCTTTATCTTCACCAGCGCGCCGAGAACGCTAGTGTACTTGCCGACCGCAACATCATAAACAGACTCCTCCAGCCTCTTGCTCTCCTCCTTGAATCTGTACACGCGGAATCTCAAAGTGTCTGCCTCTCCATTGCGTATCGGCTGTTCCTCTGCCGTCTTAATCCCAAGCTTTATCGGATTTACTCTCTTGCCAAGGTATATCTCCCTTATTCCGATTGCGCCGAATAAGAGAAGGTCAACGGCAAGCAGAATCCTCAATCCTGTGTAAATTCCGTATAATGTCCCAAGTCCGGACAGGTTCAAGAGTGCCAGAAGCGCAAGCAGTACAGGCGCCCCTATCATCGAACCGTATGTCAATATTGCGATCTGCGATTCTTTCATGGCAATCCTACGCTGATATTTATCTTAAAGAAAAATAAGTTCACTGCAAATAAGACAAGCAGCAGAGACCATGCCAGGAGAACGGCATAGGGCAGGATCCCGAGCGCGCCGTACCTGCCAATCTCTTTCCTGTCAAGCGAGGCGAGATACGCAGTGTTCAGCTTCCCGAAGACAATGCCCTTCGATACGACAAGGGGAAGGACCTTGCTGACCTCGAACAGCTGCGGAAGCAGCAGCACCCACATTATGAGCATGGAGGCGTAGGATGCAGCAGTTAGCGAAGGCATGAGGAGGCTCAATGCTATGAGCGCAGCGGTTATAAGCCCGAATAATATCGCTATCCTGTAAAACAGTATGTGTATGAACGCCTCTTTGCTGACGTCCAGAAGCCTGAATATCATCTGCATCCTCCCCCTTGCGTCAAAGACCTCCTTTTCCATCAAACCACCAATATCTCAATACTTCCTCTCCTCGGGCTTCCACTTCGTTATCCTTACTGGCTGGTAAGCTATCTCCGGGTTTCCGTTCTCCATCCTGATTACCGTATGGCTGAGCCATTCATTGTCGTTTCTCGAGGCGTAATCGGTCCTTGAGTGCGCTCCCCTGCTCTCTTTCCTCCTTATTGCGCACTCGGTTATCGCCTGGGCAAGGCAGATAAGGTTCTCTATCTCAAGCACATCCCTTATGTTCGTGTTGAACCTCTTGCCCTTGTCCTTTATTGCTATGCTCTTGAAGTCCGAGGCCATCCTTTCTATGTCTTTTTTCGCGGCTGACATGCCTTTCTCGTTTCTGTATACGTAAAGGTTCATGTCCATCGTGTCCCTGAGATCCGCAAGGATCCTGTAAGGGTCGTTCTGCCCGTTGCCCCCGATCAGCCTTGCAATCCTGTCCTCTTCCTTTGCCGCGTAGAGCTCTGCGACTTTTGAGTCGACATCCTGCTTCGTGCCGTTCCTCGACAGGTATTCCGCAGCGCTGATTCCTGTCATCCTCCCCCAGACTGCGCACTGGCTAAGCGAATTGCTTCCGAGCCTGTTCGCGCCATGCACACTGACGCAGCTGCATTCGCCAGCGGCCCAAAGCCCGCTTACCGCGCTATTCATGTCACGCATGACCTGCCCATTTATGTTAGTGTTTATTCCACCCATGGTAAAGTGCGCTGCAGGCCTTACCGGTATCGGTTCATTGAAAGGATCCAGATTTATCATCTTCATAGTTATCTCCCTGACCATCGGGAGCTTCTCCTCTATGGCCCTGTGGTCAAGGTGCCTGAGGTCAAGCAGCACGTGCTGCAGCCCGGATTCCTGATCAGCTATCCCCCTTCCCTCGTTTATCTCTGTTATTATGGATCTGGATACTATATCCCTCGGCGCAAGCTCCATCTTGCTTGGCGCATACGCCTTCATGAACCGTTCTCCCTTGGAGTTTAGAAGATAGCCGCCCTCCCCGCGCGCAGCCTCCGTGATCAAGACTCCGGTAGGGACGAGCGCCGTAGGATGGAACTGGACGAACTCCATGTCCTTGAGTGAGAGTCCTGCCCTAAGCGCAAGGGCCGTGCCGTCGCCTGTGCATGAATACGAATTCGTAGTAAACTTGAATACCCTGGATGCGCCGCCAGTGGCTATTATGCACGCGTTGGCCCGTATCAGCCTGCTCTCTCCGGTTGCCAGGTCGATGGCATGAAGCCCAAGGAACCTGTTCTCGTTTATTATGAGCGACGTGGCGAAATTTTCATGGAGTATTGATACATTGCCTATGCCGCTTACCTCGTCGTAGAGTGCGCGCATCATGAAGAACCCGGTCTTGTCAGCGGCGAATGCCGTTCTCGGTATGCTCATGCCCCCGAAAGGCCTCTGGGTTATCTTTTGCTTCTCGTCCCTGTTCCACGGCACGCCTATGTGCTCGAAGAATCGTATTTCACGCGGCGCGCTCTTTGCCAGCAGTTCCACTGCGTCCTGGTCCGCAAGGAAGTCCGATCCCTTTATCGTGTCGTAAGCATGCATGTCCTGCGTGTCGCCGCCTTCCGGGTAAAGGACCCCGGATATGCCCCCTTCTGCGGCAACCGAATGGCTCCTCATCGCATGCAGTTTCGACACAAGCGCTATCCTTATGCTGTTTTTCGAGGCCTCGCTTGCATGTATCGCGGCGCACATCCCAGCTATCCCTGTTCCTAAAATGACAAGATCATAGTCTAAAGTCTCCATTCCTGCATCCCAATTTAATGAAAGTCATCTATTTTATATCGTGGTTGTTGAATAGGCAGTGGAAGATGCTGTCGACGAAGAAGTCGGGCCGGTGACAAAGATGGACGTTGTGCTAACTGACGAGGATAAAACGTATATTTTGGATGGATTCTCTGGTGAATTGAAACAACTAAATACACTGCTAATATTTGTATTTTGAGAATATAATAAATTCATAGATCTTGTAACAATTGTGATTACAAATAATATAGTCATTTTTGACGTTTTCACACCACAAATATATTTTTGTAAGAATATAAAAACCCTATGACGGGGTAATTGAAATTAGGAAGTTGACAAATCGTCAAGTATCAAGGGAAACAACGACAAGTTATTTTTGATAATATGGAATTGTCCTAGTGATAATATTTCATAATTTCAAATGGCAACTTCCTGAGGGCACTTGAAAATTTAAATAGCCCGCAGCTCCAATACTGTGGAAGATTTTTATTGGAGTTGATTTACTGGTTTTTGTCGTCCTATTCTCTTGCAATCGCATATTGTAAAGAATCAGATATTTAGATTGTGACGTAGAAATAAATTCATGGTAACAAGGAAACTCATCAGCATCATCACTAATCTTTATCAAAGGTAATGGCATGGTGACGGAACAAGAGGCATTGGACAGGCACGAGAAAGCGAAGGGAAAGATTGAGACCCTTGGCAAGGTGAGGATAGAGACGAATGAGGATCTCGCAACATATTACACGCCAGGAGTGGCATACGTGTCGCTCGCGATAAAAGGCAATGCCGAAAATGCGTACAAATATACATCAAAGGCGAACACGGTAGCGATAATAAACGACGGGACAAGGGTTCTGGGACTTGGGGATATCGGCCCCGAGGCCGGATTGCCAGTGATGGAGGGGAAGGCGCTACTGTACAAGAAGTTCGGCGGCGTAGATGCGGTGCCGATCTGCATAGGGACAAAGGACCAGGAAGAGATAATCAAGTTTGCCGAGAACATAGCGCCTACGTTCGGCTGCATAGCGATAGAGGACATAAAGGCGCCGAAGAGCCTTGAGATAGTGGACAGGCTGAGCGCCTCGCTTGACATACCCGTCTTCCACGACGACCAGTACGGCGTGGCCGCAGTGGTTGCTGCAGGTCTGATGAACTCGCTGAAGCTGGCAGGGAAGCGGATGAAGGATGCAAAGGTGGTAGTGAACGGCGCGGGTTCGGCAGGCATAGGCATAGCAAAGATGCTGCACGGCCTTGGAGTTAAGAGGCTGTATGTTCTGGACACAAGCGGTCTGATCTACAAAGGAAGGGACAACGACATGAACAAGGCGAAGGAGCGCATAGCAGACATATCGAATGGAGAAAGGGCGCAAGGCAGCCTTGAGGAGGCAGTGAATGGCGCAGACGCACTGATCGGCGTATCCGTGAAGGGGGCTTTCAATCCTGGCATGATAAGCTCGATGGGCAGCAAGCCGATCGTGTTCGCACTCTCAAACCCTTATCCAGAGATAGAATACGAGGCGGCGAAGGAAGCCGGCGCGTTCGTAGCAGCCACAGGGAGGAGCGACACGCCTAATTCAATAAACAACCTCGTAGCATTTCCAGGCATAGTAAGAGGACTTCTCGATGCCAGGGCAAGGCGCGTAGATTACAAGATGCTGGCAGATGTTGCAATAACGATATCAAGGGGTGCAGGCAGGAAGTTATCCCCAGAGTATGTGGTGCCGTCTATGGGTGACAGGAAAGTATCGGGCAAGCTTACTGCTGCGATAGCCGCAACCGTTGCCGAGTCGGCTGCAAGATCTGGTGCAGCAAGGGTCGGCATAGGCTATGAAGAGGAGAGAAAGAGGACGCTAGACCTGATAAAGAGGTACGGAAGGATAGAGCGAAGGGCAATCCAAGGCGGATAATCTATATTTTTATACTTAAGTCAGCCCTAATATAACCATGAATGCTGAGGCTGCAGATGGGAGGAAGGCACAGTCTGCGCTCGAGTACCTTACGACCTACGGATGGGCGATACTCATCCTATCCGTAGTAATAGCAGCGCTTGCTGCCCTTGGAATATTCAATCCGAATCAGTTCGTCACGCAGGAATGCCTTATGCCTGCGGATTTCAGCTGCGTTACCTACTTCTTATACTCGAACGGCATTATGGCGCTGCAGCTCCAGCAGTCTCTCCAATACCCGGTTAACGTAACATCCATAGGCTGCTCTCAGAATTCCACGCCAGCAACGCCCAACATATCCAATCCGCCCTCCAACCAGATCTACATGCCAATAGAGTCGACATACAATTTCTCCATACAGTGCAAGCAGAGTGCAGGCGGCAACTACATAGGCACCCCCGGCGGCCTTTTCCAGGGATACGTAGGCATAAACTTCACAGATCTAACTACGGGTTTTCCGCATTCCGACATTGGAAAGATGGTAGTAAAGATAAGCTGAGCATCACTGCCTTCTAAATTCTATCTCGTCCCTCGTCCCTTTTATGAACTCTTCCAGCGCCATTCCAAACCTCGTCTTCCCGCTTCTGTCCCTTACGGCCACGGTGTTCTTCTCCTCTTCCTTCTTACCTATTACTAGCATGTACGGAATCTTCTGCATCTGGGCTTCGCGTATCTTGTACTCAAGGGTCTTGTCTGAATCGTCGAACTCAGTGCGGATCCCGCTCTTCCTAAGCTCATCATACACCCTGCCAGCATACGCGTTTGCCTGCTCTGATATTGATATTACCCTTGCCTGCACCGGCGACAGCCATACCGGAAGCCTTCCCTGATAATGCTCTATCATGATGCCTATGAATCTCTCCAGCGTTCCGAGCAACGCTCTGTGTATTATTACAGGCGCATGCTGCTTGCCATCCTCTCCGGTATACTCAATTCCGAATCTCATTGGCAGCTGGAAATCAACCTGTACTGTGCCGCACTGCCACTTCCGTCCAAGCGAATCGAACGCGTCTATGTCTATCTTAGGCCCGTAAAACGCGCCTTCCCCATCTTTTACCTGGTACTTTATGCCCTTCCTGTCCAATATCTCCTTTACTATGTCGGTTGCCCTGTGCCACACCTTCTCGTCTCCAAGATGATTCTCTGGCATTGTGGAGAGATTTATTGTGTACTTTAGTCCGAACGTGTCGTATACCCTGCTTATCAGCTCTATCACAGAATTAAGCTCTTCCCCTATCTGGTCCTCTCTTATGAACAGGTGTGCGTCATCCTGGGTCATCTCCCTAACCCTGAACAGGCCTGTGAGAGCGCCGCTTATCTCGTTCCTGTATACCCTGTCAAAGCATGCCGCCCTGAATGGAAGTTCCTTGTAACTCCACTTCCTTGACTTGTATACGAGTATGGTCGATGGGCAGTTCATGGGCTTCATGCCTAGCCTCTCCCCATCCATGTCTACTATGAACATGTTGTTCCTGAAGTGCTCAAGGTGGCCGCTCACGCCCCACAGCGCAAGGTTTGATAGCGTTGGCATGCTCACCTCTTTGTAGCCCTTCTCTGCTATGATCTCTCTTATGAACCTGGTGAGCTCCCTGTATATGATAAGCCCGTTGTTGTGCCAGTATACGGAGCCTGGCGAGACTTCCTGGAAGCTGAACAGGTCAAGTCTCTCCCCTATCACTCTATGGTCCGTCTCCGGAAGCCCTGAGAAGTCGCTCTTCCTGACTATAGCAGTGTCTATCTCATCCTTGGCGTTCCTTGCCCTTATCTCCTTCTTGTCAGCAGCGCCGCTTCCGTAACTCCTTGACTGTTCTGCCATGGGATGCCCTTTTATGTCAAGGCTAAGGCTCTTGTTCCAGCCGAATGGGGCAGATACCAACTCTATGCCCATGCCCTCCGCGGCTGCCCGCATAATCTTCAGTATCGACAGAGCCTTCTCCGGCCGCTCGAGATTGCTGCTCAGGTGGGCGAAAGGGTATATTACGAGCCTGCTCCTCTTCTGCGCTTTCATGAATCTCTCCGCATCCTCAACCGCCTTCTTCGCATCGGCATCGGTGTCGCCGCTCTCGACCGACACGAGAAGCACAACCGCATCGTCTGCGGAATAGGCTTTCTTCTCCACATCCTCGTAGACCGTTGCCTCTGGCCTGATCATCTCGAACCTTATGCTTTTTGTATCCAGCTGCAGTATCTTCATGCCATCAACCGATATTGTAAAGACGGATATATGATTGATGCGTAATATTATAAACGTTGACAATAAAAGTATCGCAGTAGATGGTTAGCATGATACTCGGGGATCGCGATCTGAAATATTTCCTGGAGAAGGGCTACATCACCGTAGAGCCGCTTGGAGAGAACTCCATACACGAGAACGGCATGGACTTCAGGATAGGGGGCGAGATTGCGCGTTACAAGAAGACGGAAAAGGTATTCGATGCAAGCGGGGAGAACACGCGTGAGGATTTCTTCGAAGTGGAGAAGGCTGACTCGTTCGTAATCAATCCGAACGAGCACGTTCTGATGGTGACAGAGGAAAAGATAAAGCTGCCGAACGACGTGATGGCATTCGCAAACCTCAAGTCATCGATAGCCAGGATGGGCCTTTGCATTCCACCTACGGTCATAGACGCGGGGTTCGAGGGAGACATAACAATAGAGATAGTCGGTTCGGAGTTCCCGGTAAGGCTGAAGAGGGGAATCAGGTTCCTGCATCTGATATTCGCAAAGACCCTTACTCCTGTAGAGGAGCCGTATGCCGGGAAGTACCAGGGGCAGAAAGGTGTCACGCTGCCCAAGACCCACAACCTCACATGATCCCGCATCTCGCCAAAAACAGGAATATAAAGCCATCCCTGCCGGACACACTTCCCATTCATCCTCTTCTGTTCCTTCTTGCGCCTTTCTTTACTGGCCTCATGAACAGGTAAAGCAGCAACCCGCTCACGGCTATCACCAGGATTACCAGCCATACCGACTGTCGCTTGTACGAATCTATCTTCGAACCCTGCTCTTTTGCCGCTGCATATGCCTTGTTGGCATAATCAGCCGCAAGGGACGGAGACTTGTTGTACGCTGCATGGGACTTGTTCAGGTAATAGTATGCGAGAGTGAGATTTGGAGAGAAGAACAGGTAACTCGTCAAGTTTATCAGGTTAATGTAATCCGTGGCGTTTGAAATGGTCGCATTTGCAGCTGTCTTGTTGTAAGAAAAGACTGCGTTCTGTGCCTGCAATCCCTGCAACAGAACGGCTGCGACCATCAGGAAAGAGGCAAATGCAAGAAACAAAGAAATTATGCGCCTATTCTCCAAGTATTATCCCCATGCCGCAAAATCAAATCCCGTAAACGGAAAATAAAATAAAAAAATAAAAACAAAGAAAAAAATAAAAGCAAAGGAGCGGTCAGAGATTGACGTCTATGTTCAGCTCTTTCTTAAGCTCCCTGTACCTGTTCCTTATGGTCACCTCTGTGACCCCGGCAACAGTCGCTACCTCCTTCTGCGTCCTTCTCTCGCCCACCAGCGCGCTGGCTATGTAGACCGCAGCAGCTGATACTCCCGTCGGGCTCCTTCCGCTGACAAGCCCCTTCTTCATGGCCTGCTTTAGCAGCTCCATCGACTTCTCCTGCGCCTCTCCGCTGAGCTTGAGCGCAGCCACGTATCTAGGAACGTATCCCGTAGGGTCTGTAAGCGGTATCTTCAGGTTCAACTCGTGGGATATCACGCGGTATGCCCTTCCTATCTCCTTCTTCGGCACCCCAGATATCTGCGCTATCTCGTCAAGGGTTCTCGGCATCCCCGCGCTCCTGCACGTAGCGTACAATGCGGCGTTGACTACAGTTTCTATGGGCCTTCCCCGTATCAGGTTGTTCTTCACGCACTGCCTGTAAAGGAGGGCAGCGCTCTCCCGTATGTTCTCCGGCAGGCCGAGATAGCTTGCCGCCCTGTTCAGCTCAGGCAGGGCTATCAGGTAGTTCCTCTCGCTGGAACTCGCTATGCTTGCCCTCTTGTGCCATTTCCTCATCCTGTAGAGCTGCGCCTGCCTCTTAGAGGGCAGCCTTGCGCCCCTTATGTCCCTGTTGTACATGTCTATCTCTGTTACAAGCCCCTTGTTCAGTTTCATGTACTTTATGGGCGCACCAGTTCTGGCCCTCGCGTTCCTCTGATCCGAGTCGAATGCCCTCCACTCCGGTCCGGTATCCGTAATGTTCTCCTCTATCACGAGGCCGCAGTTGTTGCAGATCTCCTCCCCCCTTTCATTGTCGAATATTATGTCGGCGCTGTTGCAGCTAGGGCACCTCTTCGGGCCCTTTATCTTGGCCGCTGCCTGCGCCACAAGCTCGTGCTCATCCCCTCCAAGTTCGTCAAACGCCTCTGCAACCATAGGAGCCTTGCGCGGCTCTTCCCTCGCCTTTGGCTCAGGCCTCTTTGCACTCTTCTCTGCGTTCTTGCCCTTTTTAGCCGGCTTTGGTCTGAGTCTTGCCTTTATCTTTTGCGGTTTCTTCATATCATCACTCTTTGAGCGTCAAAACTGAGTAATGTTTATAAAACTTTTTAAAATAAGCTAATTATTAAATGAATGCATATATATTTAAATCTTTCGTATCCTTTCGTCTATAAAGAAAATCCGCAAACTGCATAAAGAAGCGAAAACACGCGGCAAGGCGCATTCTTTTTCCGAAACGCTGCCGATACAAAATTATATAATAGTTGGCTTGCAAATATTGTTCACTTCATTCTGGAATCTATGGAATATTAGATGGTTTAATGGCAAGGATGCATACTGGCGGGCACGGAAAGGCAAAGTCAAGGAAGCCCTCGCTGAAGGAGATGGGGCAGAGCGCGGAGCCGAAGGCCGATTCAAATGAGATAGAGGAGCTTGTCGCGAAGTACGCGAAGCAGAACATGCCTCAGGCAATGATAGGGCAGAAGCTCAGGGACGAGCACAACATACCTTACATAAAGCATGCGCTGTCCGGAAAGAGGCTAGGCCAGCTTCTCGCTGAGAAGAAGCTGAAGAGCGCATATCCGCAGGACATGCTCGACCTGATAAAAAAAGCCGTGAACATGAGGGAGCATCTCTCATCGAACCACAATGATACTTACAACACCATAAGGCTTGGGCGCGTGGAAGCGAAGATATGGCGCCTTACAAAGTATTACAAAAGGGAAGGGAAGATAGCGGCAGACTGGAAGTACGAGCCAGACAAGGCTGCACTTCTGATAAAAGGGGCATGACTGAATGGCAAGCCAGAAAGCGCAAGACAAATGGAAATCTAAGAAATGGTTCAATGTATACGCCCCGAAGCTGTTCGGCGAGGCGATAATAGGGGAGGTGCCGGCAGCTGACGACAAAAAGGTGCTCGGAAGGGTGATAAACGTCAGTCTCTCATGGATAACCAAGAATCCGCAGCACTCGTTCATGAACGTAGGCCTCAGAATAAACAATGCAGACGGAAACGCCGCGCACACGGAGATAGACGTGCTTGCAAACAGCTACAGCTACCTGCACAGCCTGACCCGAAGATACTCGACGGCAATCTACACCAGATCTGCCCTCAAGGACAGGGACGGAAAGGGCCTTGTGATAAAGATGCTTGCCATAACCAGGGACAGGATAGGAGAGAGGAAGCAATCGGTGCTAAGGCTAGAGCTCATAAGGTTTGTGAAGGAGTACCTTGCCAGCATGTCAACAGAGGAGCTGGTGAAGTCGGTCATGGACGGAAAGTTCCAGGCCGACGGAAGGAACGTCATAAACAAGATAGCCGTAGTCAACAAGCTTGAAGTAAACAAGATCGAGTTCAGTTCCTGAGAATACTGTTCTGCGTAATGGGGACTTGCGGAAAAAACAAAAAGCAAGGTCACTTATGCAGCACTATCTGAATGGAGCTGACAGTAGATTTGGTGCCGTCCTCGTTCGTAAGATTCTCGGACTCTATGTTTACCTGCGGCTTCCTAAGGTCCGCCACGAACTTGTTTCTTGTTATCTCCGCCACGTCTACCGCAGAGCCTATCGCCCTTCCCCGCGCCTTTATGGTGACCTGGCTGGCACCGTTGTTGAACTGCGTCACAACCGCGAGAACGTAGTTCATCGTAGGCTTCTTTCCCACATATATGACATTCTCCGGTATTGACCCCGTCTCAAACCCAATTTCCTGCACAATGTCGTTGCTGTCTGCCATCAAATCAACCAATCAACACAAAATGACTTTCTTATAATACGCAGAAATGATTTAAGAACCTTGTCATGTGCTTGGTTGACCTCCCTTCCGCACCGGCATTATCTTCCGTGACGCTTGTTGTTTATTGTCTCGTATATCGATGCCCTCTTTACAAGCATGGCTTTTATCCTCTCGGCATCCCGGTATCCCCGCAGCTTCGCTGTCTTCCCCGCATGCATGAACTTCCCCGCCTATGATGGCGTACAAAACATACGCGATGCAAGCGCACCCCTTTCGTATATTCTTATGCCTTCCTGCATCTTAATCCCGTAAAGCGCCTCCCTCTTCCTTTCCGTGGTTATATCTTCTTCAGGCATGAACAGCTTTGAATTGAACATGGCCGAGAGCTTTGCAGCCACGTAATTCCTGTTGTTCCTGTCCTCGGCTATGGGCACCGGGGTGCCTATTGCCTCCATCTCCATGGCGAACCATTCCACTCCAGTATTCTTGGCTAATGCCGGTCTTCAGCAGCCTGCCGTCCAAGTCTATGCAGCAGAACGCCGAGTCTTCCCGGAATCTATGCCTGCTATAACATACACGAAATCCCCTCGCATTTTGACGAACATGAAGCATAAGGCTTTAAACCGCAGCCCTCTAAATTCCTTATGGTTCCGAAGATAAGGAACGGCTCGTCATACTTGGGGACGAATGTTTCAGAGGCAGAGGCAAAACCAGCGAACGCGGATTCAAGGCTTACCTATGCCGAAATCGGCGACAGATATGAAGGGGACGAGCGCACGGTCCGCGGAAAGAAGCTCATAGACCTTATAGACAGCGGGAGGCTGAATGCTGCCATGGAGATGTGCCGCATGGACATAAACGCCGAGGCCAGGGACGAGAGCGGGAGGACGCCCCTGATGGCGTCTCTTGCTAAGGATTATCTGCCTGTGGTCAAGCAACTGGTGCTAAAGGGCGCAGATCCGTATTCCATTGATATTCACGAATGCACGTCATATTTTTATGCGCATAGCCTTGGCGCGGTAGGATGGCTTCGGATAAGCTGCAGGTTCAGGGCAATACCGCGCATGCCCCTGTACCTCTCGCACATAGATCTCGCCGCATTCGACATCGCAAGGCTAATGGATGCGACTAAAAAAAAATCAGGAAGGGATCTTAGCGAAGCAAAGCGCAAATGACGTCATATCCCAAGCTCCAGCGCGAAGCACGGCTCCTCTATCTTGAAATTGTCCAGAACTTCCGGATGCAGTTCGCCGAAGAGGCCAACCTCATTTCTCTTCGATATTATGCCGGCAACCCTTCCTTCCACGAAGCTTCCGTGCCTGATCGCCTCTATTCTGCAATCAATCCCAATCCTCCTTATGATGTCCTCCGCCACAGCCTTAATGTCGTTGAAGTTTGCCTTCGGATCCGCTATGACACAGCATAGCCTGTATCCCTCAGACGGCAAGCCTTCCTTCATCCCGAACGCATAATCGACCTCGAATATCCTCTGCGGCATGCTCTCGTGCACAGACTGCGACAGGTTTCCCAGCAACGACGGAAGCAGCCACGTCCTGGCCATGGTTATATTCTGCGTCTTAGAATCCTTGAGCCTTATGTATGAGTCCTCCTCCGCCTTTATCAGCATCCTGCCGAAGTTGACCGCTTCGCTCGTAAGATAGGAATTCATGACCTCGCTGAATCCAAGCCCTACCATCTCAACGCTTATCCTCTTGTTAAGCGTTGTCCGGTCCTCAAGCCTTCCGGGCCTGCCGGAGAATACGGGAATCGGTTGTATGTAATCGTATCCGTACGCTATTGCCATGTCCTCAACCACGTCCTGCTCGCTTATTATGTCCATTCTGTACTGCGGAACACTGAACTTTATCCTCTTGTTGCCGTAAGATGCGCCGTACCCCATCTTTGCAGCAAGTGACAGCACGTTGTTGAAGCCTATGATAACGCCTATGCTCTGCTCTATCCTGGCAAGAGGAATCTCAATGTGCCTCATCTTCATCTCCGGGGTGGCTATGGAACGATCAGGATACGATATCCTTACCCTCGACACTTCGGCTCCGGAATCCATGAGCGAGCATGCGAGAAGCTCGCTCATCCTCTCGACCGCATATCCGGAAGTCCCGGTTATGTCTATGAGCATGTTTGCAGTGGAAGGCGTCACCTTTGTCCTCTCAGAGTTTATGATCGGTATTAGAGCAAGCGTGCCCTCCGCATCCTTGAGCGCAGGGAAGAGCCTGCGCTTTCCGTTCCCTATCGTATATCCGTATTCGGATCCCTGCTTTGTCCTTTCCATCGCTTCGCTGTAGCTCATCTTGTCTCCCTGTCCCAGGGGGACGAAACTCCCGCCTTCGAAAGAGCCGTATGTGAGCGGAGAAACGATCTTGTCAAGGTTGTGCACGCCTATCGCAAGCTTCGACCTCCTCCTTCCGTACGTGTCGCTGAGCTTATCAGTAAAGCTGAGGAAATGCGCAAGAGATACATCATCTAGCTTTATCCTCTTTGCCACAAGCGCAGATATGAACGGCCGCATCTTTCCTGCGCTCTTCTCAACCTTTATCTCGACCTGAGGCTCCCTGTCCTTTATGCCATAGCTTCTGGCGCCTGCCCTGTGGGTGAAGCTCCTGACGCTTCTTGCGAATCCCACTATGTCCAGAAGATCGGGCCTGTTCGGAGTTATGTCTAGTTCAAGCGTGTCCTTTGTAATCCCCTTTACCTCAACCCCCATCTTCGGAACATGCTCAAGCAGGCGCCTCTCGTTCTCTTTCTTTCCTATCAGCCTGAACAGGTATCTCTTGCCGAAACTCACTCCCGCCATGCGATCACATCTTTCTGCTCCACCCTACTCCGTTGTTGTAGAGCTCGCTTATCGTCTTTATCCTGCTGTCCTTCATCAGGAGCATCCTCTCTATGCCAAGCCCCCACGCAAGCACGCTTGCCTTCTTCCCTGCAGCTTTTACTATCTCGTTCCTCAGCACGCCGGCGCCTCCAAGCTCAAGCCACTCCTTCTTCTCCTTGTAATAAGCCTGCACCTCGACTCCGGGCTCGACGAACGGGAAGTACGTGGGCATGAACCTGACGCCGAATCCAAGGGATCCGAATATCTTAGTCAGCGTGTCGAACAGGTTTGCCAGCGTAAGGCCGTTGCCTATTATCATGCCGTCAGTCTGGTAGAAGTCTGCAAGGTGCCTGTAGTCTATGCTCTCGTTCCTGAATACGCGCCCGACAGAGAATATCTTTATCGGCAGCTCATATTCCTTGTAGTCCTTAAGGTCGTACAGGAATCTTGCCGATACGCTGGTCATGTGGGTTCTCAGCATCGCCCTCTCCGCGACATCTGTGCGCCACTCGTCCCTCCACGCTCTCTCATGTTCCCGTGACACGGCCCTCATGATATCCCTGTTCCTCACAGTCATCCTCTCCGGATTCTCCAAATAGAACGTGTCCTGCACGTCCCTTGCGGGATGGTCCTGCGGTATGAAGAGCGTATCGTGCACCCAGAACGAAGGCTCCACTATCGGCCCCGATATCTCCGTGAATCCCATCCCAAGATAAGCGTCCTTCACGTTGTTTATCGTTTCCCTCAGCGGGTGCATCTTTGCCGCCTGCGCCTCTTCAACCCCTACCTTTACGTCGTACTTCTTGAAGCTCTTCCCCACCCAAGACCTGTCCATAATCATCTTTCTATTCACCCTGTCTATCTCCCCATTGGCCGTTGTCGACGCCTTCATGCCTGCATCCGTTATCGATATATTCCCTATTATGGTCTTCTTCCTTATTGACACGAGCTTTCTCTTAACCAGATTCTCCAACGCTTCTTTTTCGCTTCTCTCGATCCCAGCCGCACCGATATCCCCCCTTGCGATTTTCCCGAGAACTATCTTCTCCACTGATTCCTTCCCTATGCCCTCCCTGCCCTTCTGCGTAAGCTCTACGGTCCCATTCCCTATAGTTATAAGTCCCTTGGCCTTTGCCCATTGCAGCCCTATCCTCTCGCGCTGCTCGCTTATCTTTCCTATCTCAATCTTTCCCTTGCCTATCCGTCTCGCAAGGAGCATCTCAGGCATCTCGCTCTCCGCATAATCCCTGCCCTCATCCGATATCTCCATCTCGTCCTTGTTGATCCTCTCTACATTCACCATGCCTTCCTTTGAAAGATTCTCGAGCGCCCAGAAGAGCGAATCCTTATTTATGCCTGTTTCCCTAAGAATCTCGTCGAAGTCCAAAGTCCTGCCTGCCTTGAGCGCACCAAGAACTGCCATCTCGTATTCATGCAAGCTATCACCTGATATTTTTTACCTGGTAATACACAAGGAGGCCGAAGAAGAGCGTAAGGAGAAGAGGTATAAGGTAAGACTTGTACATCTCGTATATGTTGGAAAAATAGTCCACAACCTCGCTCTGCAGAGACTCTTGCGTTACGTACTGCAGGTTGAACCTTGACAACGGCTCGCCGGAGTACCACGAGAACCTTGTCCCGCTGTAATTCCCGACGAAGCTGACCTGCGGCGAATCAGGCAGCGGATAAACCGATACTATCTGCGCGCCTGAAGGCAGCAGTATGTTAAGCCTTGTGTTCTGCGAGAGCGCCTCGCCGCTTGCCGTGTGCAGGAAGTTGAAGACGCCTTTGTTGAACGTGTATTCGAACTTCCTCGGCCCTATATTAGTCACCGTGGTCACGTTTGGCACGCTATATGTTAATACAAGGTCTGCAATCCCGCCGTTCCCGAAGTTCTCTATGGGCCCCGGCAGGAAGTTGAACCTCGCCACGCTGCTCTTTGTAGGAAGTATGTGCTCCACAAGAAGGTTCGTGTTCAGTACCTGTTGCCAGTCGCTCAGGGTGAGGTTCACAGCCTGCCTGTCAGCTATGTATTGCCCTACGGAGCCGTTGCTTACGTAAAGGCTAAGCACCTCTATGACTCTCGCGCTGTTGTTGTTTCCTAGGAGCACTGTAGTGTTAAGGAACGTTATGTTCATGTATGCGCAGTTCGTAGTTACCAGCACGGCAAAAGCAAGGGCCAACGACGCAACAAGTGCCAACCTCATTTAACCTTATATCTTTCGTAAAACATGTTTTTAGCTCTATCCTTCGTTGTCGCCGTTCCTAGCTGCAATGCGCATGGCCGCACGCATCGTCAGTACGTCAGAATACCGGATACTTTCCCTTCTGCATGTCGTGCCTGAGTTCGGTCATCTTTGACAGCCATTCTGCAGCCAAGCTTCCGATATCCTTCTTCAGCCCCTTGAGATCTGCGCGCTTTCCAAGCACCAGGTTTATGCTGAGGCTCCTCGGATCGTCTATCCTCCTTCCTATCTGCGAGAGCATCGATATGTGGCACTCCGCCACCCCGCTGTCTCCGTATCTCTTGACAATATCCTTGGCAAGCTCGTTGGCGAATATATTGTATATCTTGCCCACGTGGTTGATCGGATTCTTGCCGGCTGCAGCCTCAAGGCTCATGTACCTGAATGGGGTTATCAATCCGTTCACCCTGTTTCCCCTTCCTACAGATCCGTCATCCCCTGACTCGCAGCTAAGCCCAGACTTTGTCAGGTAAATCTCTTTCCTCTCGAGGCTATCCCCATAATTTATGATCGCATTGACCCTCCTCTGAGTCTTTCCCTTTGCAAACCCTATTATATCCTGCCTGACCTTCTCCTTCTGCTCCTTGTAGTCCTTTATGTCGTTCACGTATCTCGACACGAAGGCTATCGCGACAGTTAGGAGTATCTTGTTGCCCTCCCTCAGCCCCATGACCTTTATGTCCTCTCCAACCGAAGGCATTCTGTTCTTGTACTCTTTGCTGTTGAGGAACCTCTCCGTCTCGAGCACCAGGTTCTCGACGTCGCTTAGCGGCGCATAGCCCACGCCGAACGACGTGTCGTTGGCAAGCGGTGCCTCGGATTCCCTCATGAATATGCTGTTCAGGTCTGTGCTCCCATTCGCTATCTTCGAGTCTATAATCACCTCGTTCTCCAGGTCAAGGAAGCGCGTGTTCTCCTTAAGGTAGCGTGCAGCGGTCATCTTCGCTATCTCGTTGATCTCGAACTTATTGCTGCCGTGGAATTCCGTGGCCCTTCCGGTAAGTATGACCTCTATCTTCCTTGTTATCTTTCCCGTGCCGAACCCTACCTCAGACGCGCCGCCTATTATCAGCCCCTTGTCCACGTTGTGGTGAAGCACGAAACCCAACCTGTCCATGTACTCCTTGCACAGCTCCATGCTTATGTTGTCTACTATTCCGTCGATTAGGCTGTCAGGGTGCCCTACGCCCTTTCTCTCAACGTACTCCAGTCTTCTGCCCTCTATAGGCTTCAGGTTAGACTTAGCTATTACTATGCCATTCATCGAATTCCCTCAAAGCGTAAAACCACAGAATGCCTGCTCTCAGTCATCGAAGATCTTGTCAAGGTCTATGCCTTCATCCGCATCTGTATCGGCCATCTTCTTCTTTATCCCGAACTCGGTGTACTCCGCGAACTCCACCCCTCCCATTACAACCATCACTTTTACCGCGGTCTTCTGCATCGTAGGCTCTATCCGTGCGCCCCACTTCATCATCGCGTCTTCGCTTATCCTCTGCGACACGTTCTGGAATATGGTCTGCGCCTCCCTGAGCGTAAGATCCTCCCCTCCGACTATGTTCACCAGCGCCTTCTTCGCAGTGCTCATGTCGACGTCAAGCAGCGGGCTCTTGAGCGTGTTCTCAACAGCTATGTTGGCCCTGTCGCTAGTCTGCGATGACGTCGCCTCGCCTATGCCTATCACCGCATAGCCCGAATCCTTCAGCACGCTCCTGAGGTCTGCGAAGTCAAGGTTGACCATGCCCGGCTTAGTCACCATCTCTATTATGCCCTTTGTGGCGTTGGCAAGGACCTCGTCGCTTACCCTGAACGCCATGTTTAGCGGCAGGTCAGGAGCCACCGACAGCAGTTTGTCGTTGGGTATTATTATGGTAGTATCCGTAGCCCTCCTCAGCCTTGCCAGGCCTTCCAGCGCGTTCTTCATCCTGCTCCTGCCCTCGCTGGAGAACGGCAGCGTGACTATTGCAATCGTAAGCGCTCCCATCTCCTTGGCGTTGTGGGCTATGACCGGGGCGGACCCGGTTCCTGTGCCTCCGCCAAGCCCGCAGGTCACGAACACGAGCTGCGCGTCGCTGAGCAAGTGCTTTATCTCTTCTTTGCTCTCATGCGCAGCAT
>JAJYVZ010000012.1 GCA_021791725.1 Microcaldota archaeon
TTTTATCCCATTGTGGAAATGGCTATTAAACTTATCATAGCCTTCTTAAATGGCAGCGTGTTCAAATCACGGACTCCCCGTTCGCCGTTCACGAAGGAAGCCCGTTCATAAGGATAATATATGCTTAAAAAAGGTACATAAACGGAACATATTTAAATCATAAGTTAAATAATATTTTGATGATAAGATGAATGTTATGCTAAGGGGCAGAATTCTACAGATCCTTGACGACATGATTGAGGAAGGATACGCAAATACCAAATCTGAGGCAATCAGATTTGCGATACTCAACTTCGGAGAGAAGCATATTAAGGAGGAGATTATGGTAAAGGAGAAACTTGATAGGATTGATAAGGAGATACGGGAAGGTAAGCGGAAGGCGCTTGGATCTAAGGAGGCCTTGGGTGTTTATGCAAAATATGTCAAGGGATAAACACGTACAATGCAGACTATGACCAACAATGGCTTATATATTTCCAATCTTTAGATGATGGAATCAAGAACAGGATTGCGAAAAAAATAAATAAGATTTTAGGATATCCTACTAAAAAACATTTGAAGAAGAGCCTATTTTTTGTTGATGAAGTAGGACAATATAGGATTATCTACCGTATCTTTGAGGATAACAAGATAGTAAGATTTTATTTTGTTGGAACCCACAAAGAATATGAGAGATGGTATAAACAGGATTTTCGATAGCTTTTACTGGAGAATGCCGCTTTTTGAAAGGATGCAAGATAACAGAACGCATCAAAGCAAGCTTTAAATACTCGCACATTTACATCTTATAATATACGGGGTCTGGGATGGCAGGGCAGAACAATAATGCTGACAGTTTGCATGTAAAGTGGATGCAGAGGCGCGCAATAGCGATATTCTCTTCATTTTTTCTACTTATTTTAGGAACTGCGGTGATCTCGGAGCTTGCCCATCCGCTGTATGCGGTAGACGACTTTTTCGCCATCGCAGTAGGCGTTATATCGCTTTTCATGTTCCTCTATATTTACAAAAACCGCAAGAGCAACAAGGACATAGAGACCAGCATGAACGTATTTACTGTTCTGGTATTGCTGCTCATACTTGTCAAGATTGCATTCATATTAATAGAGGCCGGAGATGCGGACGCCCTGGGAGACGATATACCGACAGTGCTGGTGGGCATAATGATAGTGATCAGCCGTTTCGTATGATGCAAATCTTGCCCGCATATTTTAGAAGGTTGTTTTGATACGAGGAGTTGATTTGGACAAATTCCCATTTCGCAGCAAGGAATTCAGGAAGTTGATGTCGCTTACAGGATATTTCATCCTGCTTGGCCTTTTTCTATACTTCGTGCCGTTAGGCCAGCTCGCGTGGGTAGTGCTTCTGGCAAGCGCAATAACGTGGTTCGTGCTTGAGTCACGCGAGAGGAAGAAGGGATTGGGAAATGCGCTTAAGATAGGTGCGTTCCTTCTTGTCTTTGACTTCATATTCGAGAACTCAGGGTGGATATTCGGATTGTGGCAGACCAAGAGCATTATAGCTGTCGGCGTTGTGCCTATTGAGGTCATGGGAATAGCGTTCTTCGGAGGCGCGGCGTGGGCGATGTACCTGCCCAAAAAGTTCAACCTCTGGCACTCGCTGTCCGATTCCGTTATCTTCGCGTTCTTCGGCGCCCTGGGAGAGCGCCTGTTGATAATGCAGGGCCTGTTCGTCTACAAACTCTGGTGGACCAGCGTAGCTGCGTTCTTCGCGTACTTCCTGACATGGGTCATACTCCATTTTGTAAGATACCACGTGTTCAAGGATTAGCCTTGCCCTTATATTATATTTAGATTGGCATTGTCGGTCATGGAGGCAGATTTTCGAGCATGTGCCTGGCCTTGTCTCTCTTCGTCTTCAGGTATCTGAGGTTGTATCTCGTCGGCCTTGTCTCTAGGGATATCCTGCCCGTTATCTTCACCCCATGCTTCTCAAGGTCGCTGAACTTCTGGGGATTGTTCGAGATCAGTTTTATTGACTTTATGTGGAGGCTCCTGAGCATGTGCGCGGCTATTGCGTAGTCTCTCTCGTCGGGCCTGAAGCCTAGGGCCTCGTTAGCTTCCATAGTGTCCATGCCTTCGTCCTGAAGATGGTATGCCTTTATCTTGTTTATGAATCCTATCCCCCTTCCTTCCTGCCTGAGATATATGAGGATGCCGAACTTCTTCTTCTCTATAAGCCTGAATGCGGCTTCAAGCTGCTCCCTGCAGTCGCACCTCAACGACCCTGCGACATCACCGGTAAGGCACTCAGAATGGATCCGCACCGGTACGTCTGATCTGCCGTACACGTCGCCCCGCACGAAAGCAGCATGCTCCTTGTTGTCCACGTTATTGGCGAATGCAACGACCTGGAAGTCTCCGAATCTTGACGGCAGATCTGCTATCGCGACTATGTTGACGCACGCGTTCCTGCTGCTTCTGGAGCACTTGTGCCTCTTCTCCGAGTTGAGTATTGCTGAGATGGCCTTCTCGCTTAGATTTGCTGCCATGTTGTCTTCATATTGATTGTAAAAGCTATTTAAGGAATACGATGAAAAGTATGACAGATGCAAGGAGCACGATTCCGGCATACGACTTGTAGTGCGCTGTGCCTATCTGCAGAAAGTTCTTCTCCGCGGCCTTTCTTCCGTGATGCTGGCTCATTAGTATGGCTATCGCAACCACACTGCCTGCGAAGACTATTCTGGAATTTAGCGAGAGTGCGAAGATGATGAGAAATATCGAACCTATGATGTGGTAGCCGTATGCCGAACGCTTGGCAGTGTCAGCCCCGTAAGCGGATGCATAGGTTTTCAGTTTGTGCTTCCTGTCGAATTCCATGAACGGGATCGAATACAGCATGTCTGAGCCGCTGCCTATGAAGAGAGCGGCTAGAAGAAGCATATACACGGGAAGGGTCGCCGGAAACGCCCCGTTTGCGCCTATGTATCCCCCCAGCGCTCCGAATCCATGCATAAGCCCTATGTTGAAGTGCCTCTCCTTCGTATGCTTCTTAAGATGCGGATCTATTATGAATAGGAGAAGTATCAATGGCGAGAAGACAAACGCCAGCGGATTTAGTGCGTACGCGCTAGACATGAATATCAAGCCGAAGATTACGAATATCGCAAGGAGAGATTTCTTTCTTATCCCCATGCTCTCCCTATTTCTCTTCTCTTCGTTCAGCATGTCGTACTCCCTTCCCACGTATCTGTTCATTGTCATGGCGGCAAGGCGCGCCGAGAAGAAAGCGACGGTTATGAAGACAAGCTTGTACACGGAAAAAGACGCGAGGAGCATGCCTATGTAGACAAGGCACAGCCCCCATGCTGTATGCTCGAATGCAAAGAGCTCCTGCATTACCCTCAATGCCTTATTGACTTCCATTTCTTCTCGACCTCGTTGATTATCTCCTTTGGCATAGATATTGTATCTGGCCATTCCCTCTCGTACCCCTCTTCCCTCATTTTCTTTGTCGCGTCTATCAACATCTTTGACCCGAATGCGGTCCTGTTGGCTGCGTGGTCAAGCGTGTCGGATGTTGTTCTCTTTATTATCTGGATGTCGCGCTCGGGCTCTACCCTTGTCGCAAGCGCCCACAGCACCTTGCTCTGATCCCTTATGTCTATGTCGCTGTCGAATACCGCTATCATCTTTACGAAAGACAGCTGGCCGGTGCCAAGTATAGAGAACATCGCCTTCATGGCCTCCCCCGGAAATCTCTTGTTTATTGATATGAAGCAGACGTTTGTGAACAGGCCCTCTGGCGGGAGATAGACGTCTGTTATGCTCTCGTTCATCATTGTTATTGCAGGCTTCATGAATTCCATGAAGAATTGGCCTATTGCAGCATCCTCGTGCCAAGGGAACCCGACAACGCTCGCGGAATACACTGCATTCTTCTTCGCGAACACCTCATCCACATGGAAGACATTCGTGGGCTCTGGTATTGAGTAATATCCCGTATGGTCGCCGAAGGGCCCCTCGATTCTCTTCTCATCCGGATCTACATGCCCGTTTATTATTATCTCGGAATTGGCAGGAACCTCCGGATAATCGCCGTTTTTCATTAGCACCGTTCTGGAATTACGGAGAAGGCCTGATACTGAGAATTCGCTTACGTTGACCGGAAGCGGCATTACGGCAGATAGCATGTTGTAAGGATCCGATCCTATGACAACGCTTACCTTGAGCTCCTTCCCCTCTTCGCGTGCTTCTATCGCATGTATCGCTCCGCCCTTCTGCGCCTGCCAGTGCATGCCAGTAGTCTTATTGTCATATACTTGCATGCGGTACGTGCCCACATTGACATTCCCGGTCTTTGGGCTTTTGCTTATAACCATCGGCAGGGTTATGAATCTTCCTGCATCTTTTGGCCAGACCTTCAGTATGGGAAGACTGCCAAGGTCATCTGACCTTTCATACCCTTTCAGACTTTGGTTCACAGTACTGGGATTCATGCTCATAAGGGCCTTTGCGCCCTTTAATAGTGGCATCTTGAAATGCTGCGACCTTATGTTGCCAAGAACCTCAGATACAAACTCATTGTCAAGAAGCTCTCGCAGCGTATTCATAGATGCGAAAAGGTTTGTTGCTACGGGCATATCGTAGCCTTTCACATTGCTGAACAGCAAGGCCTTGCTGTCGTACCTGCTCTCCCTGTCTGCGATGTCTGTGAATGTCGATATCTCCAGCTCCCTGTCCACTTCAGAACTTATCTCTACAAGCCTGTGCTTCTTTTCCAGGTATGCCAGATAGCTACTCAAGTCGTTTATTGCCATGAAGACCTCCAATTATTTATTGTAAAGAACACACTTCCTGATTATAATACACAATATTCTGAGATTCCTGTTTGGATACATTTATCAGTTTCATCAAAATCCCTTATTTTATCTGATCGGTTCGTAGTCGCTCTTCGACCGGTGGTAGAGGTTGTACCTGAGCACGTTGCCTGCGTTGAAGAGTATGTACCTTGTCACGCCCCATGCCTTTATCCTCCTGGAGCTCGTTGCCACATGGGCGTCGTTCAGGAAGACTACCCTTCCGAACCTCTTCAGCCTCTTTGCCAGATCAAGGTCCTCGTACGTAATGAGCGATTCATCGAAACCCCTAGCCCTCTCGAACTCTTTCCTTCTCACTGCGAAGTTCGAGCCGCTTATGGACGGTTGCCCTATTGTCAAGGCGAGTTTTGCCAGGTAGAACGATGCGAAGCGGTAGCCGAACCTTATGAAGGGCGTAACGTCTTCCAGCGGAGTAAGTGGCCCGGTAGCTGCCACTATGCTTTTGTCCCTGAAGAGGTCGTGGTATTTCCTTAGAAGGTCATTGGAGAGCGCGGTATCCGCGTTTGTGAAGAATATTATGTTTCCTTTGGCGGCTCTGGCTCCTGTGTTCCTTGCTCTTCCTACGCCTTTGCCCTTCTCGATTACGACCTTTCCCATCTTCGAGGCAAGCCTGCGCGTCCCGTCAGTGCTGTCGCCGTCCACTACGATCACCTCGAAATCCCTGAACGTCTGCGCCTCAAGGCTTGAGAAGAGATGCATTATGTACTTTGCCTCATTAAGTGCGGGTATGATTACGCTTATCTCCGGAACCCTATTCCTGCTCTTCATACTTGGAATTTGTCTACAAACCTTAAAAAGAGTTTGCCGCATATACATAATATACAGTATCGGATTTTCATATGCACACAGGTGTTTCCATTATAGATTACAACAGCATAGACAGGCATTGGCAGGAGGAATGGGACAGGGCAAAGATATTCGAGGCTAACCTCAGCGACAAGCCGCCATTCATGGTAACTGCGGCTTTTCCTTATGTCAACGCGCCGCACCACATAGGCCACCTCAGGACATATGGCACTGCGGACCTTCTTGCGCGATACAAGAGGATGCGCGGCTTCAACGTGCTCTTTCCGATGGGCTTCCACGGAACAGGAACGCCGATACTGGCATTCGCCAAGAGGATAAGGGAGAACGACGCGGAACTTATAAACGAGTTCAAGATATTCCACATACCGGAAGAGGAGATAAGGAAGATGACGGATCCTGAGTACATAGTGGAATATTTCGCAAAGGAAGTCGAGAATGGGATGAGAAGGACGGGGCTGAGCATAGACTGGAGAAGGAAGCTGGTCTCTATAGAACCAATCTTCAGCAAGTTCATAGAGTGGCAGTTCAAGGTCCTTGACGAAAACGGGCTTCTCGTCAGGGGCGACCATCCTGTAGGATGGTGCACAAACGAGAATAATGCCGTAGGCAGCCATGACACAAGGCACGACATGGAACCCGAGATAGAGGAGCAGACAGCCATAAAGTTCAAGGTAGAGGGGGAGGACGCGTCTCTAGCGTGCTCGACTTACAGGCCTGAGACACTGTTCGGAGTCACCAATTTATTCGTAAAGGATCCAGCAATTTATGCCCTTTGCACTGTCAATGGGGAGAAGGTTTATCTGGCAAAGGAAGCGGCAAAGATACTCAAGAGCCAGATGGACCTGGAGATACAGAGCGAGATCCCAAGTTCCGAGATACTGAAGAAGAGATGCGTAAACCCGCTTACAGGAGAGGCCGTGCCTGTGCTGCCGGGGTTCTTCGTGAGGGAGAGCATGGGCACAGGAATAGTGATGAGCGTACCTGCCCATGCGCCTTTCGATTATGCGGCGATACAGAGACTGGAACAGAGCGGTTATCCTGTGCATGCGCTTCCTCCAAAGAAGGTGATAGACGTGCAGATAGGGAGGTCGCTGTCTGACGTCAGCGAGGGGGAGGCAAAGCCGTCGCAGACAGAGGTGCCGTCCCTGGCGTACCTTGAGATACTGCATACAGGTCCGAACGCCATAAACGACATGCTTGAATTCGCGACAAAGCTGCAGTATAGGGAAGAGTCCCATTGGGGCAAGATGGCAGTGAAGGGATATGAGGGGATGGGCGAACCTGAGGCAAGAGAGAGGATAACCAAATTGCTGATTGACGGCAACGAAGCTTTCAAGATATACATAATAGGGAATGCGCCTGTGGTGTGCAGGTGCGGCACAGAGGCCATAGTGAAGATCATAAAAGGCCAGTGGTTCCTGAACTACGGCGACGAGAAGTGGAAGAGCGCGGCAAGGGAGGTTTTCGCAAAGATGGATGTCAAGCCGGACAAGCTCAGAAAGACCTTCGAGGCTGCCATAGGATGGCTGAACCTCAGGGCCGTGGCAAGGGCGCAGGGGCTTGGGACAAAATTCCCGCTGGACAGGAATTTCATGATAGAATCGCTGTCGGATTCTACGATTTACATGGCGCTATACACTTTCATACACCACATAAGGGGCGTTGACGCCAACAAGCTAATTCCTGAATTCTTCGATTACGTGCTTCTTGGGAAGGGCGATGCAGAGGCAGTTTCAAAGGCGACAGGAATTGAGTACGAGACGGTGAACAGGGCAAGGGAGTCCTTCTCGTACTGGTACAGGGAGACGTCAAGGCATTCCGGCGCGGACCTTGTATTCAACCACCTTACTATGTACATATTCAACCATTCGATAATCTTTGGCAAGGAGTATTGGCCTAAGCACATGGTAGTCAATGGCTCTGTGCTCAGCGAGGGTGAGAAGATGAGCAAGAGCCTGGGCAACATAATACCCCTAGAAGAGGGGATAGAAAGGTATGGCGCAGATCCGATAAGGATTGCGGTAATAGCCGGGGCAGACTTATACAGCGACTCTGAATTCAGCGCTGCAGCGGTAAACGGCATAAAGGAAAGGATAGAATACCTGAACGGCATAATAGACGGGATAGACAATTACCAGACCTCTGAGCTAAAGAAGGTGGATTATTACCTTTATTCTGTGCTGAACAGGAAGGTAGACAGCGCAACTAGGCACATGGAGAGCCTTGAGCTCAGGGACGCCTCTACTGAGATACTCTACAATTCGGTGATAGAGCTTAAGCGCTATTTCAAGAGGGGAGGGGCAAACGGGATAGTGATAAAGGATTTTGTGCAGAGTGTTGTGCTGATGCTGCAGCCGTTTGCGCCCCACGTTGCAGAGGAGTTGTGGCACAACCTCGGCAACGGCACGCTCGCATCGCTGGAGAGATGGCCTGCGCTGAACAAAGAGCTTATAGACGAGAAGGCTGAACGCCTCGACAACTTGGTTGACGAGGCGTGCGAGGACATAAAGAGATCCTTGTCGCTTATGGCAAAGAAGGGGAACAGGGCTCCGAAGGAGATACGCTTGATAGTGGCAAGCGACTGGAAGAGGGATGCTGCGAACAGGCTTGCCGAGACCAGGAAGGCTTCGGACGTGATAGATGCGGTTAGCAGCGGGAACGGCGGCGTAGGAAAGGAGAAGATAGCTGATTACGTGGCAAAGATAGCGAAGAGGCTGAACGAGGTAAGGCGGATAGACATTTCACAGGAAGAGGAATTCTCGTCATTGAAGGAAGCCGAGGATTATATCGCAAAGGAGTGCGGGGCAAAGGCGTCTGTCGAGAAGGAAGGCGAATCTGATTCGCAGAGGGCAGACAGGTCCGCGCCCATGAAGCCAAGCATAGAAATAAGGTTCTGATAACTATTTACGCCTCAGGAACTCGGCAAGCAGAGGTGCCAGTATGCTTTTGCTTGCGGTTTCGGCTGCATCTATTGCCTTTGGCATTCCCTCTATGGCCCCCTTCCACCTGGCCTCGATCTCATATTCGCAGTTTTCAACTGTATTGTATATCTGCTCCTTTGCGTGGAATTCGGGATTAGCCATCCAGGCAGGATTGCCGCTCTTTCTGAGCGTCTCTGCATACTCCTGGTAGAACTGCCTTATGTCGATCGGATTATAGAGCTGTATAGTGGCCGCATACACCAGGTTGCCATCAGGGTATAGTGAGCGTATCTTCTCCATCATGCCCTTGCCGCAGAATGCCATTGCATCGCTATGATGCGTGCGCCATGGAATTTATTCGTTTCTGTGCAATCGTCCATTGCCGTATTCTGATGGCTGCGCCGACGTGGATGCAGAGGGAAATGTTTATATATAGATGCATATTAAGATAGTCTGAGAGATAGGCTTTGACATGGGAAGATTTCCTATAGCGGACGAGGAGCTCGCGCGAGTGGTTATATGCAGGAAGTGCAAGGCCAGGAACAGAGCAGGCTCAACGATGTGCAGAAAGTGCGGAAGCAGGTACCTGAGGCCTAAGAACAAGGAGCTGCGGGCGAAGAAGTGAATATTTGCGCAATGCCAAGTTTTGCGATTAAAAATAGATGATACAATGGTAGAACTCTCACCGATAGAGCAGATGGTAGTGAAGGCCATGCAGGAACTTGGCGCATCGAAGGATACTGCATTGAAGACGGCAGACGACATAGCTAAGAAGACGAACAGGCCTAAGGGCCTTGTCACGAATACGCTTGTCAGCCTTTCGCAGAAGGGCGTGGCAAAGAGGGTGGCAAGGGAGAAGTCCGCAGGCTATTACCTCATGCAGCGTTAGGCGCAGCCTGGTGTTTTTATGGGCGACGAAGAGGAATCCGGTTCGCACGATGCGATAGAGTTCAGCGCAAAGTACGGGAATTGGGTAGTTATAAAGAAGATGAGTATACGCCAGGACACGAAGCCGGAAGAGATATCATTCCATCTTGCTGGCATAAGGCAGACCCTTGACAAGAAGGCGTTTGAGTTTTTAAAGATAGACACGCAGAAGCTCGACGCTTATGCAGAGAAACTTTCTTCGGGGGTGAAGAAGAACTACGATGGCTTATCTGAGGCGCTCAAGATGATAAGCTCGCAGGAATCGAAGAGGATCGTAGCCGAGGCCGCTGGAAAGGAGGAGCACGGGAAGATCGCGTCTGCATACCTATTCAGGAGGGTTGCCCAGAACCTTGGACTAGACTTTGACGTCAGCCAGGAGATGCTTGCCAAGATATACAAGGACCTGAAGATAAAGAAGCCGCTGGGCAGGCAGAAGAAGGCACAGGCATAATAGGCAAGAAATAAAAGTTATCGTGCCAGATAATATAGTAAAGGATAGCGGTAGTTTCTTTTGATGATGCTTTCATGGAATACGTTGTAACAGGAGGCGCAGGATACATTGGTGGACATCTGGTAGACAGGCTCATAGAGTCAGGGCAAGGCGTAACCGTAATAGACGACCTGTCAACAGGCAGCTACATCAACAAGCGTTCACGTTTCATAAAGTTCGATCTCAGAAAAGATGGCTTCGATGAGGATCTTGGCAAGAATCCGACATTCATCCATCTTGCCGCAGACCCGGATGTCCAGAACTCGATGCTCGACATAAATAGCCATTACGAAAGGGATGTCACAGCTACGCTAAACACGCTCGAGATGGCAAGGAAAGCCGATGCGAAGATGTTCGTGTTCGCGTCGTCTGCAACCGTATACGGGAATGCGAAGAAACTGCCGACACCAGAAGACTACGATGACGTGCCTATCTCCTACTATGGCCTATTCAAGAAGGTCGGGGAGAGGTTGGTTGAGTACTATTCCAGGAATTACGGCATAAAGGCCGTGTCGCTGAGGTTCGCGAACATAACCGGGGGCAGAGTCACGCACAATGTCGTTTATAAATTTGCCGAGATGATGAAGAAAAACAAGCCGATAGAGGTCTGGGGGGACGGCAACCAGAGGAAGAGCTACGTTTACATATCCGACTTGATGGATGCGGTGACGATTCTGATTGGAAGGGATAGCATAGGCTATGACACGTTCAACATAGGCAATGACGACTGGATAACGGTAAACGAGATAATAGGTATTCTAAGGAGGAGAATTGGAGGGGAGCCGCAGAGATCTACAATAGAGACGGATTTCGCGAAGATCGGGGATCAGAGGGAGATGTTCCTTGACGCTTCGAAGATAAAGAAGCTTGGGTGGAAGCCAAAGTACACTTCTGGCGAGGCGATAGACCTGTCCTTCGGGGACGTGCTTGGCAATTGGAAATAGGAGATGGCAATGATGGTAAGAAAAGCGGTTATAACATCGGCGGGGCTTGGCACCAGGATGAAGTACATATCCAATTTCATACCAAAGGCCCTTCTGCCAGTGTTCAGCAAGGAAGATGAGGGAGTACGCATGAGACCACTTGTCGACGTGATAATGGGCTCACTGCAGAAGGCAGGCATATCGGATTTCTGTTTTGTCATCGATTCGAGGAGCAAGATGCTGAAAGACTATTTCGCAGAGAAGGCGGTAAGCTTCGTGATGCAGGATGAACCAAAGGGCTTTGGCGACGCGATACTGAAGGCCGAGGGATTTGTCGGCTCGGAACCGTTCTTCGTCAATGCCAACGACTCTGTGCTTACTGGATGCTACGAGGAAGGCGCGAGATTTTTCGACGAGAGGAAACCGGCAGCGCTTCTCTTCCTGAAGCACATGAAAGACACAAGCAGATACGGAGTGGTCACAGGAAAGGACACCGAACCGTACCTGGGGCACAATGTGATACGGGTAGACGGCGCGGAGGAGAAGCCGAAGGCGCCAAAGTCAGACCTTTGCATATGCGCTACATACATATTCACAAATGAGATATTCGTAAAGCTTAAACAGATTAAAAGTGAGGGAGAGCTCCAGCTCACATCTGGGATACAGAAGCTTATAGATGATGGCTTGGACGTATATGGAATGATACTTGAAAATGAGAAGGACTTGGATATAGGAAATCCGGACAGCTATTTCAGCACGCTCGAGTATACATACAGGTTGCAGAAAGGCTGACCCAAAGTTCATCTCACTTCCTATCCTGCCAGACATCGCCCAGGGACGGCCAAGACCTGTCTTTCTCTGATAGTATCGGGTTTTGCGTGGGCCACGGTATTCCTATGCTCTTGTCGTTCCACAGTATCCCGCTCTCGCTCTCCTTGCTGTACTCGCTGTCGACACAGTATATTATCTCGGATTCTTCGCTCAGTGCCAGATACCCATGGGCGAATCCCCTTGGCACGTACAGCATCTTCATGTTCTTTTCTGACAATATCGCGCTTTCATACATTCCGAAAGTCTTCGAACCCTCTCTTATGTCGACTATTGCATCGAATATCTCGCCCCTTACGCACCTGACAAGCTTGGCCTGCCCGAATGGCCTGCGCTGGAAATGAAGGCCACGCAGTACGCCGCGCCTTGATTTTGAATGGTTTTCCTGGACTATCCGCATCTCTATTCCGTTTTTCCTGAACTCCTCTTCCCTGAAAGTCTCGGCAAAGAAACCCCGATCATCCTCGAATGCCTTTGGGACGATCAGGAATGCGCCATCTAGCCCAAGTGCCCTGAACTCGAATGCCATCGAACCGGAGTTATATATTGTTACATGTTTATATATTTATATGTTAATAACATCTTGATTCGGTGGAAAGGATACTTGTGATAGGCTCGAGCGGGCTGCTTGGGAGCACGTTTGTTGGCCTTGCAGAGAAAGGATATGAGGTGGTAGGCGCAGACATTGCCCCACGAGGCAAGGCCATGCGGCTAGATGCAACCGACAGGGAAGGCGTATTCAAGATAGTACAGAAGGTCAAGCCGTCGTTTATAGTAGACACGCATTCCATAACCGATGTTGACTACTGCGAGACGCACCTGGAGGAAGCATGGCGGGTGAATGTCGAGGCAACAAAGAATGTTGCAGAGGCAGCGAAGACCATTGGATGCAAGCTTGCCTTCATATCCACGGATTATGTGCACGATGGCGAGAAGACTGCGCCGTACAACGAGAAGGACAAGCCGCATCCACTGAACTATTACGGCAAGACTAAGCTGATAGCTGAGAAGGTCATAGAGGCGCTCGACATGGACCACATAATCGCAAGGACCGCAATCCTATTCGGATCCGGGGGAGAAGGGAAGGTTCCGTTTCCTGCCTGGCTCTCAGGCCAGCTCAGGAGCAAGAGGGAAGTGAGGATTGTTGTCGACCAGTACAACAATCCCACCCTTGTTGACAATCTCTCGGCAATTCTGCTCGACCTGTACAGAAGGGACAAGAGAGGCTTATTCAACATCTCAGGAAGAAACAATCTGAGCCGCTATGATTTTGCAATAAAGATAGCAGAGATGATGAACCTCGACAAGAAGCTGATAAGGCCGATAACCACCCCGGAACTCAACCAGCCGGCAAAGAGGCCGCACAAGGTGAATCTTGATGTGTCGAAAGTCGAGAACGCGACGTCGATAAGGTGCCTTGGGATAGACGATGCGCTGAAGGAGATGAGGGGAATGTTATGAGATTGCTTGTGACGGGAGGTTTAGGATTCATAGGCGTAAACTTCATCAGGCACTGGTTCAGCGGAAACCCTGACGATTCCATAGTAAATATTGACAAGATGACATACGCTGCAAATGCAGACGGCCTTTCCGATATCGAGGGAAAGCACGATTACGAACTCGTGAAGGGGGACATATCGGATCCGGATGTGGTGGGCAAGGCAGTGCGCGACGTCGATGCGATAGTCAACTTCGCAGCCGAGACTCATGTCGACAGGGCTATACAAGATTCAAGAGAATTCATACGTTCGAACATAGTCGGCACCTATGTCCTCCTTGAAGCTGCGAGGAAGAACGGCACGCGGTTCCACCAGATCTCTACTGACGAGGTTTATGGCTCGCTTGGACTTGGCTCCAAGGACAGGTTTACAGAAACGTCAAGATACGACCCAAGAAACCCCTACTCCGCGTCAAAGGCGGCCGCAGACCATCTGGCAAGGTCGTATTCCAACACCTACGGTCTTCCGGTAACAATCTCAAACTGCAGCAACAACTTCGGTCCGTACCAGAATATGGAGAAGCTCATACCGAAGGCAATAATGAACGCGATGCGGAGCACCAGCATACCTGTCTACGGAGAAGGCCTGCAGATGCGCGATTGGATATACGTAGAGGATCATTGCTCTGCAATCGAGAACATACTCAAGAAGGGCAACCATGGGGAGACTTACCTCGTATCTGCAGGCAACGTGAAACGCAACATAGATGTAGTCAAGGAGATACTGGGCATTCTCGGAAGATCCGAGGATTTGATAAAGTTCGTTCCTGACAGGCCTGGCCATGACGCAAAATACGCGCTGGATTCATCGAAGATTGCCAGGGAATTGGGGTGGAAGCCAGCATACGGCTTTGAAGAGGGGATGAAGAGGACGATAGAATTTTATACAAAAGCGCAGGCTAAATGATGAGGCTATTGCATGAAAGGGGTTATATTGGCAGGAGGAACCGGCAGCAGGTTATATCCGCTGACAAAGGTCACTAACAAGCATCTGCTTCCGGTATACGACAAACCGATGATATATTATCCGCTTGAGCTTCTGATATCTTGCGGCATAAAGGAGATAATGCTGATCACTGGGCCGGAGAATGCCGGCGATTTCGCAGAGCTCCTGGGAGACGGATCGGAATTTGGATTAAGCATAATATACAGGGTGCAGCAGAAGGCGCTCGGGATAGCGCACGGGATAGGACTTGCCGAGGGGTTCGCGCATGAGGGGAACATAATGGTGATACTTGGGGATAACATATTTGCGCTGCCGGAAAAAGAGAAAGACAGGCTAAGGGACGAGGTAATGGGGTTTGACAGTGAAAAGGAAAGAGGGGGTATGGTCTTCCTGAAGCGCGTTCCAGACCCACAGAGGTTCGGCGTGGCCGAGATCGACAGTGAAAAGGGGATCATAGGCATAGAGGAGAAACCCAAAGATCCGAGATCCGACTACGCAGTGACGGGCCTTTACCTTTATGACAATACAGTATTCGACAAGATAAGGACCTTGAAGCCTTCTGGCAGGGGCGAGTATGAGGTAACTGACATAAGCAACCTTTACCTCAAGGAAGGGAGACTTTTGTACATGATATTGGAAGGGGAATGGACAGACGCAGGCACTTTCGAGTCGTTGCATCATGCATCGGAAATGGCAAGGAAGAGATCTTCAGGAGGGTGAACGCTTATACTCCTTATATAGCTTGTGCGCCTCTGAAGTTGCCTTTGAGTACATCCTTAGCCTCCAGATAATCCTGTCCCTAAGACGCAGGTTCGGCAACCCCCTTGATCTGTCGCCTGCTTCCATGGTGAAGACGCTTCCGAGAAGGAGAGTGAGCAATACCTTTATGTTGTACGGAAAGGGTATGTCCTTGAATGCAAAGTATGTGCGTCCGACCAGTCTCTTATAGAACGATCGGTCGCGGACTTCCTGCGAGCTTTGGTAAAAGGTGGAGCCTTCAAGATGTATTAGGCTTACCTTTCCATTGTACAATACTCTGTAGCCGTGCTTTCTCGCCCTGATGGAGAAATCGACATCGTCAGGCCCCCTGTAGAAATTGTTGTCCAGAAGACCTATCTTCTCCATTGCGCTCACCCGCATAAGGAATACTGCGCCTATTACCGCGTCGGCGCTTTCAATTCTTCCGTATTTTTTCCCCGGATCTAGCCTTCCACGCGTTATTGGCAAGGAGTTTTTGAATATTATTCCCCCGTGCTGTATCCTTCCGTCGGGATATAACAGTTTGCATCCTTCCACTGCTACTTTCGGATCAGACTCTGCGGCTTTAACCATTTTTGACAGCCAGCCGGTATCTGTTATTATTATGTCGTTGTTGAGCAGAAGTATGTATTCTGGGGCATAGTGCCTTAGCGCATAATTTATTGCTCTGTTGTTGTTCCTTGCGTATCCCACGTTTGTTTTGTTTGCCAGAACTCTGATGCGCGGATAATTCTTTCTCACGAACTCTACGCTGTTATCAGTTGATGCGTCGTCGGTGAGGAGCATATTGTGATTTTTGTATGCGGTTCTTCTAAGAGAATCGAGGCAGCGCTTAAGTATGGGCGAGCCATTGTAGGTTATCGTTGCGCCGTTCCAGTTTGATACTATTATTGAGACTTTGGGTTGCATGTTCTTTCACTGGAAAAGGGGCATTACATATGCGCATTCCATCAATAAAAACCTTCCCGTCAAAAACCGTTAAAAGCCGGCACATGGAAACGCTTTTATGGCTAAACTGAGACATTTGGTTGGGGGGGCAATGGACAAGGATAAGATCTTCAATGAAGCAAGAAACGTGATAGAAACTTATCTTGTAATGAAGAGCCTTCAGAGGGTGTCAGATACACGGAGCCAGAGTTTTAGGGTTTCCGCAAGAATTGACGTTGACGCGCGCCAAGAAAAACTGAACATGCTACTGCTTGAGGCTGCTGAGAGGGGAGATAAAGAATGCGCCAAGAAGCTCCTTGGCGAAGGCGCTGACGTGAATTCCTGCGACCAATATGGCTGGACGCCGTTGATGGCCGCAACATTTCATTGCCGCAGTATCATGGTAGAATTTTTGCTCTCAAACGGCGCGAACACGAATGCCAGGGACAATTATTATGGCAGGACTGCGCTCATGGACGCAGTTATGGCAACGCACGAGAGCATCGAGGCAAGAGAAAAGGTCGTGGAATTGCTTCTGAACAATGGCGCAGACGCTAATATTGCGGATAACAATGGACAGACACCGCTTGGCTTTGCCGAAGCGACGAAAGGGCTGGAAAGGATAGCAGAATTGCTTAGGAGTCACGGTGCAAGATGACGTGTGGATTTCCGAACCCTGCTTTGACCTCGTGATTTGAAAATGCAGGGGGAGAGATTCGAACTCACGAACCCGCTAAGGGTTTGAGAGTGTTTCCTAGCTGTTTCACGCCTGTATTCCTAGCCATATTTCACACCAAAAACAACATAAGATTCTAAGCCAAAGTACGTTCATCTGAACCATGGATAATGGCCGAGCAAGGTATATAAGCAGCTAGCGTTCAGATTTCCGGCAAATCTGAACTAAGCTATAACAGTGAATTCAGTATACTCTCAATAAGTTTTTTTGTTACAGAGATGGCGTGTCCGCTGTTTCCCTTCACGGCGAATTTTGCTTCCTGATTTGCTAATTCAAGAATTTCGTTTGTCAACTTATTCTTAGACAATGCTAACGAGTTTAGATTCTTTTTATTCAGATAGTCAATTATTATTTGATTCGTAAAATATAGCAACTCCCAAGAGATTCTATTATCAATACTTTCATGGCTTTTGAAAATCTTCCTAAGATTCACTAGAGCTTTTATATCACTGTCTCCGTACCCTTCTTTTCGCTTTTCTGTGGGTCTTATATCCATGTCTCTTGCGATGCTTTTATCCCAATCAATCAAATTTACATTCTTATTATCGTCCAAAAAAGTAGAAATCAAGTCCCCAATTGACCATTTTGAGCCTAACTCTGACTGGTTTTTAACGCTGCTAAGTCTTTTCTTTCCTTCTTCTACGAAAGCTACGTACTTGCGTTCCCAATTTTTAACTTCCTCTAATTTCATATGAGAATCTTCTGCGCCGAGCAAAGATTCTGAAAGTATTCCGGCTTTAATAACGCCATTTACAGAAGTAACAACTAAATCCATTATAATCATCTATGTTTTCTTCATTAATGCAATTACCAAATCCAATTTTCTATCAGATATTTCTCTATACTTATTTTCAAATTCTGGTTTTTCGGCTGCCCCGTAAGCCAACGCATCTACGATTGCTTTAACTAATTGCATAATTTTTACATCTGAATTATTGCTATCCTTTGCAGCTTTGTAAAATCTATGTCCTTCATTTATTATTATTGCTTTTCTAGCAGGATCAACCCATGCTTCTCTGTTATTATTCTCTTCATTTTGAGATATGATTGCTATATCTTTTCTGTTTCGTTTATGCTCTTCAATTTTAATATTGCCATTTTCATCCTGTACAGGTGCCTTATTCTCTTCATCATCTCCCAATACACACGTCCCTTCACCACTCCCACCATTCCCTTTCGTACCGGTACTTATTTGGGCGCCGCTTACTAACGTTCCAGTTTCACTTCCATTTTGATCTTCAAACAATGTAGGGCTGTTAATGCTACGTAAAAACGGATTGAAATTTTTGAATTCTTTGTTATTTAACAAAGTGCTCAGTATTGTACTTAATTCCCGCATTTTCTTAGTTGGAGCCAAATCTGTTGCCTCTCTTAGTGCCCCTATGCTATTTAGCCATATGTTCAATTCTGCCTCACATTTCTTTTTTGTCTCTATGTACTTCTTTGCTCTATTATGAAAATTTTGCTTGTTGAATACAAGTTCAGTGGCCAGCCCGTCAGCCTCGATTAAAGCATAAATCTTATTCTCATATTCAGGTTTTATTCTTCCTCCCCAATTAATTTTATCAGTCTTTATATACTTACCATAAACTACAAAGTTCATCCCTTTCTCATCATTCTCGAATTCTGTATCATTCTCTAATATGTAAAAATGAAACCGTACATCCTCGCTATAAACTTTAATCTCTTTTGAAATGCTTTGCTTATCTTTCACCTTAATTTCTCGTGGACCGAGCTTTTCCCCATTAACAGTAATACTTATTTTGTAATGTCCAAGTAGCAATGAATTATACCATTTCTTGATTATGCTAGCATGCCCATCTTTAAAGAACCTCCATAAATCTTTTTTCAAATCAACTTCATATACGGTACCATGTTTTTTGCTTATCAAGAAATCTTTATCGGCATTATATTCTCGTATGTTTTCCCATTCAAGCTTGCTACTTGCCTTATTCCATCCCATAAGTGTGCATAACACTTGGCCTCCATCTGATTTTGTTGTAGTCCTGACCTTTGCATCTTTATCGAAATAGAGAGCCAATTTGGCACCTACTCCAGCAAAACCGATTCCATGCCCTTCTGATTTCTCTTTTGATGATACGGAGAATTTGTGGTAATTTTCTTTCAGTATTTTTTCTGTCATACCGTCTCCATCATCGGCGATCTTTAGAACCCCTCTACCGTCTTGCTTCTGCCTCATTGAAATTTGTATATCAGTTGCGTGTGCGTCTATCGAATTAGCTATGGCTTCAATAAAAGTTATTGCAGGTTCGTCCTCCTCAGCCATCTCATATGCGTCTATGAAATTACGCATTGTACCTTCAGTGTCGAAGTCTACATCGTATGCCATGTTATTACCTATTCTAGCGAAAACTTTGTTTCACTTTTATTAAAAAGAGTTTTGATGCGTTTCAGCTCTTTTTCTATTGCGGAGAATATCTTGCTAGTGTCCTCTTCGGTATATAAATATGCACTTGTACTCGAACAATTACCAAGCAATCTTAGATCATTTAGTATGCGCAACGTACGTGCACTAGCTATACGCTTGAACCTTTCCTCTTTCGTCTCGTTCTTGACAGATACTTTTGACATTTTTATGCACTTTATATCTGATATAGAATATACATAAGCGATATAATATTTAAATATTTGCTTTTTATTGGGTACCCTAGCCCTTAAGCTACGCCAGCACGTTCATCCTTCGGATTCACGTGGGCTAGCGACCCAACGGTCTGCAAGCTAGCAACCTAGCAAGCGGCTGATTTTGCGGGGGGGTCAAAATCAGCCTTAAAGCCGCCATTTCCTACAAAGTAGCCGCAGCAGCCGTTGCCCGCCGTGCGACATCCAAAGATGTCTTAAAGGCGGGCGTAGGCTGCGAGGCGGGAGTTTCTCTACATGAAACTCTACATGGACGGCTATAATATTGATGTGCAGTAGTCACTCGTAAAACATGCCATTTTTAGGACTTCCGTCGAGACTTTTCTCTACATAAAAACAATAAAGCATGTAGAGAACTTTGGAGTATGTAGAGACGCCGGTGCGGCAATTATTTAAGCTTTGAATTCGCTATGCTAACCATGGATGTAGAATTCACCACACACGCCTTGGAGCGCATGCGCAAGTACAGCGTGGATAAGGCAATGGTCGAAAAGACGCTTGAGGCTCCAGACTCAGTTACCAAAGGCCACACGGAGCGCAGGATATACCAAAAGAGGCTAAACGGCCACGTTCTCCGTGTGATAGTAGAAGAGCATAAAAGCTTTCTAGTCGTAATTACTACGTACAAGGCAAAGAGTGTTCGCTATGATATATAAATATGATCCAAAGACAGACATACTAGTTCTAGTCCTAGGTAAGGGCAGGCTCGACTTCGGCGAGCAGAAGGAGAATATCATAACTCACTACGACAAGAAGGGCAAACCTCTCGAAATCGAGATACTTGAGGCCAGCAAGACAGCCATGAAGATGATGAGCACCATTATGGGCGGCAAGAAGCGCGTGGCTGTTGCGACCATTTAGGATTAAATGGAAAATAGGGATAAGAGACATAGGATTACAATAACGGTAAGCGATAGCGAACTTGATGCGCTTGAGGATTCCCTAATCGTTTGGAATCTCTGCAAGAAGCATAATGCCATGACTTTTGACCTCAAGACTGGGAAACCAAGGACAGAGCAAGAGATATTCAAGATGCAGGATGAATGCAAGGCGTGCCAGAGGCAGAAGAAGCTGATATTCAGGAAAGCGTGGAGTGTAAACGGCAAGCTATTCACGGCCAGGCATAAGGCCTAAAACCGCTTGGAAATGCTTGATTTCAGATCAACTGCTTGGCTCAAGCCAAAGGCATTGTCTATCTCCTTGTATAGCTCCTCTTTTCTAGTGGTTATATAGGTCATCGTGGTGCTGGGATCGCTGTGCCTTGCGAACCTGCTTGTCAGCACCAGATTCCCGTTAGTCTGCTTGGCAAAGCTCGTTATGGTATAGTGCCGTAGGCTGTGAGTAGTCAGCCTATGGAGGTGCCTTACGCTCCTGCTAGGGTTGGTTTCATCTGAGGTATCGTATACCTCGTCCAGCCCTGCCAGTCGCACGTAGTGGCGAGACCTGTTGCGTACGTAGTTTTGCTCTAAGAATGGTACCGACCGCTTGGTTCGCAGCTTATCCGCATAGAACAGATAACCCTGTGTCTTCTCAATCTCCGCCCTATGCTTCGAGATGAAGGCTATGGTGTCCTTGAAGAGAGGCATCGGTATCAATAACGAGTCCATTACCTGAGCCTTCTCGGTCTTCAAGGTAAGTTCCCTCGTTTCTAGGTCTATTGAGTTTATGTTC
>JAJYVZ010000013.1 GCA_021791725.1 Microcaldota archaeon
TATCGGTATGTTGCTAAAGGATACTGGTCCTGCAACTGCGATTCCCAAGGCCAAACTGGCGGCCAATGCCACGATTCTCTTTGCGTTTCTACTCTTCATTTTACCACAAGTATATGATGATTATACGATAAAAAGAATTAAATAGTGATATTCACATTGGAGTAAAAGATGCGTTAAACAACGTAGTTACATTCTTTGATTAACGTATATTAACGCGTTTACTGCTGGAATTGCTGCATTTTGGCGTAAAATGGCACGCTCGGCAACATATGCGCTGCCTTATGGAGTTTGATGCTGCTCTGTTTCCTACTCGCAGTTGGTTGAATAAATAAAAGTAGATAAAAAATAAAACAAACTTACTTGCTCTTCAGGGGATATGCCTTTTTAGGACAGTTCCTCTTCAGACGCATCTTCGGAATCGTCGCCCTCAGGCTCTGGCGCCGCAGCTCCAGCCTCAGGTGCTTCCTGCTCCTCTGAAGCTTCCTCTGGCTTTGCCTCGCCCTTTCCGATCACCTGCGCAAGCGCGTATCTCGCCCTTACCTCGGTAATCCTTGCCTTCACGACGTCGCCCTGCTTGGCATCCTTCACGAAGATGACGAAGCCTTCCTTCTTGGCTATCCCGTCTCCTCTCGAGGCCTCGGCCTCTATGGTCAGGTCGACCTCGTCTCCGACTTTTACCGGCTTTGGTAGAAAATAGCTTGACTTTACGAAGCCGCCTCCGCCGCCTCTTCTGTCTCCGCCTCTGTCTCCGCCGCCGTAGCCGCCTCTGCCTTCTCCTCTTCCTCCGAACCTTCGTCCTGAGGACCTATCGCTGTCATTTCTTCCATTCATGTAGATTTTCCTCTGTAGAATTAGCGAATTTACCGCACTTTTCTACCTGCCTATATATGTGCATATCGGTTTATATGCCTTTCGCAAAATCCGTTCTAAGCGCATTTGATATGCTGCATATGCTGTAACCGTTATGCTGCTGCCGCTCTGCCTTATGCTTTAGCTTCGATTGCCTTTTTTGCCAGTCTTATCTGCCGGTATACCCTCTTCCTGAACGCCCTGCCGTAGCTCTTCAGGTATTCGTCAAGCCGTTCTTCGTTGATGCCTTCAACCAGTGCATCCAACGCTTCCTCCCTTATTCCGTGGCCGTAATAGAGCAGGTCTATAAGCGTCTTCTCCCGATCAGACACAGGAATCCAGAATTCGTAATGTTTTATAAAGGTGAAACCGAAGAAGAACTTTGGACTTATCCGCTTTACTGTATAATTTGCTCCGTCGAATCTTCTCATTCCTTCTCTCACTCCAGATGCTGTCATTATTATTGGGTTTGTTGCCTGGTTCCAGAGGTCAAGGTAAGAGAGCGCGTCCTCCATGCCGTAGTAGAATGGCCTGTAGGCAAATCCGACAACAGCCGCGTCTACATGGAAGGTGTATATGCCTCTGCTTATCCTTCTCAACTCTCCCCTTTTTACCATATAGTTCATAAGTACTCTAATATACCCTTCATGTATTCTTGACTTGCCCAGCGCTACTTTTACATCAGTAATTGTAAATACGGGGAAATCGGAATTCCTGAATCTTTTCCTTATTATGCCTATGTGTCTTGTCATTGGATCCTGCCCTTTATGTGATCGACAAGGCTGTCATATGAAGGTATGGGGCCTTCGTAGATCAGATCCTCGAGCCTTCTCTCCTCCTCTTTGCCCACAGCTTTCATTGACGAGAGGAAAGACCTTAACTGATGCCTTACTTCCTGCATCTCAACAAAATCTGCAAGTATCCGGATATCATAAAGGTCGGTTATCGATATTCGGTCGTTATACGCTTCTATCTTCTCGATAAGGAGCGCCTCGGGGCTTGGGATAAGAATATCGTAGAATGTGCCGTCAGCGTTCTCGTAGTTTTTTGTTATCGGTTCCTTGTAGTATCTTTTGTAATTTAGGTCTATCTCGGAGGATATGCCGCCGATGAGGAATTTTGCGAATACAAGATTTCCGGTATCCTTGAACCTTGTGACGCTTGCACCATATCTCTCCGCTGCGCTGCTTACTTTAGCCTGGAGTTCGTCAAGCTCCCCATTTGACCTTAAGTATACGTCGATATCTTTTGAGAATCTCCTTCCTCCAAAGCATCTCCATATTACCGTTCCGCCATGAATCTCTGCTGTATTGTCGATCTCGTAGATTACCTTTATCAGCACGTCTTCTATTAGGGCAATGTCTCTATGTGCTCTCTTCTTGATTCTGTTAAGCAGGGGTATATTCATTTTATTACCAGAATTATATTTTATTATAATTTTGGTCAGCAAATTTATAAAAAGCTTTCTAATAAAGTTACCAAAATTAGGTTTTATCATAACTTTGGTAATCAAGCTGCTTATAGAGGCCGTATTGCGCGCATTATTCAAAACAGGAAGTCCCAGTGCATCCAACGCTTTCCCTTATTCCGTGGCCGTAATAGGGCAGGCTCATCATATCGTTACGGTGACGCTTTCCTTTGCGTAGACCTTGAATTTGCATGGCCTTCTCTTCCCTTCCGCATGGACATGCGTTGTATAGGGCTTGCCCTCTATCGCACTGCTTATGCTTGCACCCCCGTCCGGATCGGTGATTGTTGATGCAACCTTCTCGCCAAGGTAAAAGATATCTACTTTTGTCCCGGGAACGGGCTTCCCGTCTGCAGCCTTAACGGATATCCGCATCTGTATTGTGCGGGCTTTGCAGTCCCAGCCATAGTCCGTGCTCCTGCCTTCTGGCGCGCGTGGCTCGTCAAGGTGCGCGCTCCTGAGGAAGATCGGCCCTGCCACCCTCCTGCGCCCGTCTTGCGCGTCTATGTAATTCAGCGCGAACTCGAGCTGGCTTAGCGTCTTCATCCGCGATGCGGCGTTGTCCTCGCTGATCCTCTCGAACCCAAGGTCGCTTATCGCGTATCTTATGACGTCTGTGCCCTGCCTGAAATATATCTTGGTCTGGCAGAGCCTCCGTATGTTTATGTTTATGTCGGTTATGCTGTGCGTGAGAAGCACAATGCCTACGCCCTTCTTCCTGAAGTCCTGTATGCGCTGCCTGAGGTCCTTGGTTGTGGCTGAGATCTCGTCGTCGCTGAAGAGCATCTGCGCTTCCTCTATCCCTATCAGCATGCGCAGCTCCGCATCCCCGCTATCGTCCAGGCTTCCTGCAGAACAGTATATCTGGTTCAGTATCAGCGCATAAAAAAAGGGCTTCATGCTGTTGCTTACGTTTGATAGGTCGAAGATTACGCCGTTGGACAGCAGGGTCTCGAAGTTTATGCCTTCCGTGACGGTAAATTCCGGCCTGAAGAGCATTAGCCTGAGGAACTCGAGCCCGGCCCTTATGTTCTCCCCGTGCTTTGTGTATTTTATCCCGGTATTCGTCCTCTTTCCGTGCTGCTCTATTATTGATTCCTCTATCTCTTCGTAGAGCTCCGTAGGATCCGGCTTGCCGTTCTTCGAATACACGTTCCTGAAAGCGGCAAGCAGGCACTTTTCTATCGAATTGGTGTACGGGCCGGCATTCGTGGCAGACGCTACCAGCATTGCCAGGTCCTCGTAGAACTTCTCTATCTTTATGCCCGAATCGCACTTGAAGAAGTTTATTGGGACTCTGGAATCGTATAGTTTTATCACGTACAATCCGTTGGCAGAGCCGAGATTATTCCATTCGCTTGTCGGGGAGATGACGGCCATCCTCACTTTTGGGCATGTCCCCTTCACCTGGCTGAAGATCGACATCGCGGCCCTTGTCTTCCCGTTGCCGGGCAATCCTGTGATTATTGCGCCAAGGTTCAGCGTGTTCTGCCTGATCATTATCGGCATGCTGCTCTGCACCACGGCGTTTCCGAGGATTGTTCCAAGCAGCACTTCGCCTCCCTTGCTTGGGACCGAGGGCAGCTGCATTGGAAACTCCTTGTAGACATTGCCGGAGAACTTTAGCAACGGATAAGACTTTGACGGGGTCATGGGAATCGACTCAAGCCCGTCCATATTGCGGTATATCTCGGCTACGCCTGTCTTTGGAATCTTTATCTCCTCCATGACGAATATTTTGGACTGAATGTACTGCCTTGCTGCCCAGTCGTCCTCTATTATTATCACCACCTTATAAGCCGTATAGTTGAGCAGCACTATCTCGTCAAGCATTCCGAGAATGGACAGGAATGTGCTCCTCTCTTCGGAGTCGTAGTACAGTTCTGTCTGAACCGATTCTGTCGATGAAGCGGCCATTGTCTTGCTGCCCCTGCTCCTTGTCTGCCTTGTCTCCTTCCTGCTCAGGGCGTCCTCGACCCTTGCCTTTATCAGGGTTATGTCGTTCGGCGTTGAGGGGATAAAGCATACGCATGCGTACGAATGCGAGGCGCCGAGTACGTCGTAAATGTCGTCGAATATTGGCTTTTCCTCCTTTCTGTCGTAGGGAGAGCGCGAATGCTGGTTGTAGACAACGAGGCCAACGGGATTTAGGAATTCCTCGTCGGCAATGGATTCGTCAAGCCTTAAGCCGGGCATCACGGAATGGAGATTCTTACCCACCTCTTTGTCGCAGATGAACGAGGTGGTGGAGCCCTTAAGGTCATGAATAAGCATGAATTTGGAGTTCAGCAGGCCGACGAGGAAGAGCTCGTAGTTTATGTTCGCTGGCGTTGATCTTATCAGGAATTTTGATGGATTTCCAGCATTCATAATACCACGACTGCCAGGAATATTGCAGCCACTATGAAATTCATTGCTGAGAGTTCGCAGAGCCTCCTCGCCTTCGTGTAGTTGTTTGGATACGTTTGGAATTTTCTTGACGCGAAGAAAAGCGCAATTAGGGAGCATGACAGGGATACGCCGACATAAATGGAATAGAAGTAGGACGCAAAGACAAGAATGGAAAAGCATATGCTGATGCATGAAGCTGCAGCAGCGTATCTGCCCAGGGAATCCCGGCTGTCCTTGTACAGAGATTTTATTCTAAGCATGATACCACGCATATATTAAGAATACAGTGAAGAGCAGGAAGAAGGCGCTTGCGGAGAAGGCAATGAGGCTGCTTTCGGCTTCTGATGCAAAGTCAGAGCCGCTCGAGAATAGCGCCTTTGCCATCAATAAGGAGAGGGCGGAGCCTGCGGCCACGCTGCCGTACTTTATGACAAGAACCAGCAGTTCCATTAACATGGATGCTATCATATCACCACGGTCTGCATGGAGTAATCTGACATAAGCAGAATCAGCAGGCTGGAATCCCTGCCGGCAGCCATTGTCTTTCCGATGAGTTCCATCTTGTCCTGAAGCACTACGGTTATCTTTGGTCCGCTTCGGGAATTGATATGTTTTTCCAAGGCGCCCAGCGCGTCTATGTCAACCAGGTTCAGGCTGCGCAATGCAAGCGCATCGATCTCCTTGGCTTTTTGAATGGGAACGAAGATGCCGTTAACCAGAAGTTCGTCGTATTTGTACAGCAGAAGCCTTGCCTGCCTTTGATTTGTTTCCTGTGGCAGGTTGCCAATGCCTCCGATGCGCATACGTTCGCTGTCAAAAAATATTCTTATTCTGCTCTTTCTCAGTTTTATCCTCGTTATGGCGTACATTGCCGCAACCCCCATGAGTATCGGGGCAGACTGCGCAAAGACCTCGCTGGCAATCGTCAATGGCCCACCACAGAGAAGATGTCCTTGCCTGAATTGATTATAGTGAATCCTGAAAGGCTCAGCCTTTCAACTGCGCGCTCAAGCTCTGGTCGGCCGACCTGGTATTTTTGCGCTATGCTTCCCAGCGACGCGTGGCTGTTTTGCCCTTCGAGCCTGATTATGGCAGACAGTATGGAATCGTATCTCTCTTTTGCGCTCTCCAGCTCCGATTCCAGCGCAGCATTCCTCGAATGCAGATTGAGTATCCTTGATGCCAGTATCGTATCCGAAGAGCTATGCCGCACGGGATTCTCCATGTTGCCCAGGTAGTAGGCCATGTTGTTCGAGGCCATCTGCGATATGAGGTATGGGAAGATGCTGGTTATCTCCATTGAGTACTCCGTCCTTAAGAGTGCGATAATGCTTAGGAGTTTTATCATTGCCTTCTGCATCAGATACATGGGAGAGACATGCGAATGCACCTCTAGCACTATCGAGTCCCTGGAGAGCTCCAGGAAATAGCTTTCTTTCTCGTCCCGGGCTATTATTCCGTATCGCAGGCGTGCGCCGTGCGCCAGCAGCTCAAAGCACGGGAACTCTGAACACAGGGACTTGAGCCTGCGCATCGATGAGGTAAGCCTGGCGGAGACCGGGATCCTCATCAAAAACGAAACGTCTTTAGCCACTTCGCCACCGATTAATCAGGTATTGTACAGGGTGCTCACCGCATTTGAGAATGCGTCGGCTATGTCAGAATCTTTAAGGCCCATCTGCCTCAGGCCGTTTAGTATCTTCTTTCTGTCGAAGCAGACGTTGAGCAGTTTCATTATCACCTTCTCAAGGTCAACCTCGGCAGACTTCTCGATCTCTGCCTTTATCTCAGCGATCTTCTCCTTGCTTATCTCCAGCGAATCCAGGAATTCGTAGAACTCGTTCTCTTCCACTTCTATGTACATTCCAGCACCTATACATATTTTTAAAATATCGGCAAATTCCACTCCGCCAACCTTTCTTATGAAAAAACAGGTCCGCTCCTCCGATTTGAGGAGCTGCAACTGCAGGCAGCTGCCTACACCCAGTTCCTGTATCCTTGCTATTACGTCGTTGGTAAGTGAATAGTCCTTTGAGAGTTTTTCCAGGCTGTCCGCATTTTGCATGCGGAAGACGAATATCGTGCCTATGTTCTCCGACACCTTGCGGTCGATGTCATCGAGTATCTGCGATCCCATGATAAGCCCGACCCCATACTTTCTCCCCTCGCGTATGAATGTCTCTAACAGCTCCTTCTTCTTTATGATCTTCCAGGCCTCGTCAAGGAAGATGAACAGCCTGAATTCCGAGTCGGCTTTGAATTTCCGCATAACATCTATCAGGTCACCAAGGAAGCGCTCCGCCGCTTTTACCTTCAGGTTTTCTGCAGGCATGCAGGACAGGTCTGCATAAAGCAGCTTGTTGGCATCGAGCATTGCCTTGACCTTTGCCCCGCTGCCCATTGTGGTGCAGAACGAATACTCGGTGAATCTCCTGTATTCCCCGGTAAAATCAAGGATTACTATGGAGTATCCGGCTATGTTCGACATGCGCAGCATGAGGTTCTTCATCATAAAGCTCTTTCCACTTCCGCTTATCCCTGCCACGAATATGTGCGGATTCACGGCGCCGTGCAGGTTAAGGAATACCGGATCTGCAAATTTGTCTGTCCTTCCTATGTATATTCCGCTCTCTGCATATCTCGACAGGTCTTCAGAACGCGGCTCGTTGGAGCAGTAGGGAATTATCAGCCCTGCCACGGACCTCGATCCTGAATTAAAGCGCCTGGTATTCGCCTTATAGCTGTTCAAGCAATTCTTCTCCTCTTATTATGTCGTATTTGAGATTTAACGATGACGAGAATATGCCGCATAGGTACTCGATCTGTCTTGCGGACTGCCTCAGGGCTTCTCCCTCGCTTTCGGAGACGGCGCTGGTCTTGAGCCGCATCAGCACTTCAAACGGGGCGTCTCCCCCGGTTACGAGACTAAGGTCGTTCTCTATTACGTTCAGCTCCCTCTTTATCTTGTTTATCCTCTTGTAATCGGTGCTCTCTACCTGCGATAATGATATTTCTTTCATGCGCCTTGCAGTCTCTAGCTTTTCCGTGACCTCCTTCCCGTCTATGGCCCTCAGCCCTATGCTGAACTCGAAAGGGATCCTGACCTTCTCCAGCATCTCTTCCATTATCCTGTACGGCTCGCTAGGCTTTTTCGTTATCTGCAAAGCCGCAAGAGAGAAGGAAATGTAATGTCCTTCTGATTTTTTTGTTGCCGACAGGAGATTTTTGCCGAGCTTGTATTCGTTCTTGATCTCTATTATGCCCAGGTTCTTTATCAGTAATGAGTTTATTATGTGGCCCGAATTCAGATAGACGATCGAAGCGAGCATGAGGATCGAGACAAGCGCCACTGCATATGGGTTGAGGGTGAATACAGATATCAGGAACAGGATGGCTGCCAAGGCGTATGCCAGATATGGATATATCGCAGACAATGATCTCTCGCTTATCATTCAGACACCTACAGCATGTCAAATCTCCCGAAGAATGCTTCGGAACCCAGCACCTCTGAGAATTCCTTTATCGAGACGACTGTGAGAACGAGGCTGAAAGCTGGGAGCACAAAGACCTGGATGATGAGAGACGACAGGAATGCGAGAAGGGCGGTTATCGGAATTGAGAGCGTGTTTAAAATTGACGACACTGCCCCGCTTATCTCGGAACCGAGCGAGTTCTCCGCAGTCTGGTTCCGCGTGGCCTGCTGGAAATAGCTGTTCTGTATGCCGCTAAGGCTTGATGTTGCCTGAACGAGCTGGTCTGCGCTGAAACCCGAATTGTATGTGCTTATGAGGATCGCATTGAACAGGTATGATAAGGGAAAGACGACGTACATGCCTAATGATACCGCCATGAGGAAGCCCCCGAGCTTCCTTGTCGCATAGAATGCCCTCAGTATCAGGCCTAGTGGGAGTATGGCTGTCAATGCGGTAACTGATATGAACTGAAGGATTATGGACTGCATCGATATCCCTATCGCGACAGTCGAGAGTATGCCTATTATGTACTGTATCTCCTTTAGGAGGGGCATTATGACGCTGCTGAACGAGATGTTTGCGACTACCAGGTTTATGCTCAGTCCCGCTATTGTGCCAAGCCCTGTGTTAAGGCCGAAGAGTATGAGAAGCAGCCCCACCACCTCAGACAGCAATGGCGTGTAGCTCTTCCCAAGAAGGGTGAAGTTCGAGCTTCCTGCAAGATAGTTATACGCAAAGCAGATGGCGGAATTTGATGCCATGAATCCCGGACACGAATAGCTCAGCCCTGCGTTCCCGGTCAGTTGGGATATCAGCTGCGTTATTATCCCGCCCTGCGCAAACGCCAGGAGCAGGCTGCCCAGCAGCACGCCGTTGATGACCGACTGGTATATCTCGGCGGTTCCAATCTCTTTGAGCTTCCTGTCGTTTGCCGCATACCCTACCCCCAGTATTATCCCGCTGATCGCAAGCATTATGCTCACTGTGGCTATGCCTATCTGGAAACCTGAGAAACCGAACGGCAGAATGTCCATTTGCTCACGATGATACGTTTGATATCGTCAGGTTGGAGAGCAGATGCGCAGAGGCTACGGCGAGAGTGCCTGATGCCACAGACAGAACTGCCACGACTATCGCCCCGATTATGATGTTTATCGACGTGGTGTGGAACTGCGCCTTCTTGTCCGGAGTGAGAAGCTGGCCTATTGAGTACATTATGCCTGCGACTATGAACAGGACCGCGCTCAGCGTAGGGCCGACATGCATGAGAAGGTTCTGTATGTTTGTCAGCGTGCCGAGCAGGGAATCGAAGAGGAATATGCTGTTGATGCCGAACGTAAAGAGCAGGAACCTGCCCGAGCCGTATTGCCCCTGTATGCTTCTCATTATATTCATATACTCATCTATTTACTTGAGTATATGAATATATATTCCAATACATATTTAAAGTTTTCTTCTGATGGGGCTTTGTACGAATAAGCATTAAACGCGCGGATTAAAATTGGGAACTTACTTTTATATAGGTTGGAACTTCGTTTGGGGGGTGCGGGAATTTTATATTTCGAGTTCTCATATTGTATCATTGTTGTCGCCAAAACAACAATGTGGCATCAGGGTTAAAATCCAGATGTCCAAAAGGATAGTGGAAGAATCAATTATTCCGGGGGGCTTTCGGAACTGCTGTTTAATAAGATTTCACAAAATCCTTTTGGATGTTATCGTTCTTATTTCGGCACTCTGAACAGCACCTTGCCGATCACGCTGCGGATTTCCACGCGGCCGAAGTCCCTGCTGTCGCTGCTCATGGCCTTGTTGTCCCCTTCGAGGAATAGCCCTCTGCCGTCTATGCTCCTTACCCGCTTTACTAATACCATGTCCTTTGAGGGATGCCTGCAGACGACTACGTCGCCGGCCTTGAGCGCGGATATTCTTAGGGGGAATGCGCATGCGACGACATAATCTCCGGTTTTCAGATAGGGCTCCATGCTCCTGTCCCTTATCTTGAATATCCTAGGTATGAATGGCATATGCGCTCAGACTTTTGGATAGACCATCTCCCTTTCTGTAGGGTACGGGGATCTTGCCCTTGCGGACTGCACGTTCTTGGTCTTCCAGAACGCCTCTGCTACTTTCTCCACGCTTGCCAGCAGCTCCTCCCCAACCTTGATGTCGGTGCTCTGCTTCGCCTTTGACGCCAGCTTCAGCGTGTTCCAGACAAGTTCGTGAAGCCCTGGATTCGCTTGCACGTGCTCAGGCTTGAAGTAGTCTCCCCACAGCACGGCTATCTCATGCTTGCAGATCTCGGCATGCTGCTCCTTGACAGTGACGTACCTTACCATCTTGTTCCTTTCTTCTGCAGTCATGCTCCCGGACTTCTCCAGATCCGCTATGAGCATGTCCATCCTTATGACGGTATGCGCGGCGACCTGCGCCGTGTGCGGGTCGTAGATGCCGCAAGGTATGTCGCAGTGCGCGTATGCAGCATCTATCTTCACGGCGCTCTCAAGCCCGCTGATTATCCTGTATGCTATCTTTTCTCCCATTCCCATCTTACCACATGGAAAAAACCGCATTCTGCTATTTAAACCTTAGCGTGAAATTCTTTACATATCAGGTATGCGTATATGCTTAGTTATGCTGTCTTGTTCGCAATAATGGCTGTGCTGTCATTCTCGGTTGGTGACGTATTTCAGAAGAGCCTTGCCGAGAAGATCGACAGTTACAAGGCTGCGCTCTTCATATCAGGCGTAGGCGTGCTGCCGCTCCTGGCAGGATATTTCCTATTTCCGGAGCCGCCAGTGCCCCTGGTGACGATGGCTGCGTCTGCGGTCACCGGAATCTTCTTCGGGCTTGCATACATACTCCTCTACAGGACTTTCGAGACCGAGCAGGTCACTGTAACCATTGCGCTGGCAGAGCTTCCGCCCGCATTGCTTGTTGTGCTTGGCATATTCGCATACGGGGAGGGCATAAGCGAGGTTGGCGTGCTAAGCATAGTGCTCATATTCATAGGCGTCGCGCTTCTCATAACAGAGGAGGGGATGTCGATAAACAAGAGGATGATGAGCGCCGTGCTGGCTTTCGTCATATGGGCTGCGTACTGGGGGATCATGTCGTATGCGATAAGCACCAGTGGCAACTTCATAGAACCAATAGCTGCAGTAAGGATAGTAAGCGTCGTGACGCTTGGCGCATTCGTACTTATGAAGGGCAGGAAGAGAGTGCGTGGGCGTGCATATGTGCGCAGGAATGCGATATCAAGCCTTCCTGCCTTCGCGATAATAGCGATAGGCGGAATAGCCGACGGGCTTGGAAACATGATGCAAGGCGCCACGATAAGCATAAACCAGATAGTTATAGGCAGCGCGATAGTGGCCCTGGTGCCTGTAGGCGTAGGCATACTTGGTTACGTCTTCTACAGGGACAGGCTGGATTCCCTGCAGCTCCTCGGTTTCGCACTGATGATAGTTGGTGCGGTGGCGCTAGCCATGGCGTAGGGTATGGCAAAACGGAATTGCACCTGGTTTTTAAACCTTTTTGTGCATAGTATACCGTTCGGATAATTGGTAGTCGCAATGAGAATCAGACCTGCAAGAGCCGTAAGAAGCATGCACGCAACGCAGCCGTGGAGCAGATACTCAATATCAAAGCCGAGGAAGAACTACGTGAAGTCAATGCCGCACACCTCGCTGCTCATATTCAACATGGGCAAGAACAAGAAGGGTCTTGACCTAGTGGCAACGCTCGAGTCCGAGCAAGACGTCCAGTTGAGGTCAAATGCGCTCGAGGCGGCAAGGCAGGTTTCAAACAAGCACCTTGAGAGGGAGCTCCAGGACAACTATCATATGCGTGTCATAACGTTTCCCCACCACGTAATACGCGAGAAGAAGATGGCTACAGGCGCAGGGGCAGACAGGATATCAAAGGGCATGACGCTGGCCTTCGGCAAGGCCAGCTCGGTGGCTGCAAGGGTGCACAAGGGGCAGAAGGTCTTCGAGGTGAAGGTTGTTTCCGCAAAGAGGGATGTGGCAATGCTTGCACTGAAGAGGGCCGCGTCAAAACTCTCCGGCACTTACAAGATAAGGTTTTCACAGTCCGCTTCCTGACTTATTTTTACGGCAGTATTTTTCCGGTAATATAAGTAGTCTCAGATAATAAAAGTAATAAATATGAGGGTATTATTGCAGTTCCCAGAGGGACTTAAGCAGCATGCGCTCAGATACGCAAAGGAGCTGGAGGACAGAGGAAACGATGTTGTCATATCTGCCTCGCCGGCGTACGGCGCATGCGACCTTGCGATAGACGAGGCCAGGAAGATAGGCGCAGACAAGCTTGTGCATTTCGGGCACAACGAATTTCTTCATGCTCCTCCGGACTTTCCGGTCGAGTATGTTCCTTACGAGATGACTGCAGAACTCTCGATCCTCTCGGAATGCCTCAAGGAACTTGAGGGATACAGGAGAATAGGCCTGGTCACTACTGTGCAGCACATGCACCAGCTTGATGGGGTAAGGGCGTTTTACGAGAGGAATGGGAAGGACGTGCGCATAGGCAGGCCGTACGGGTTCGCGAAGAGGAGCGGGCAGATTCTAGGCTGCGACGTAGGCAGCGCGTCGAGCATAGACAAGGATGTTGAGTGTTTCGTCTACTTCGGGGGCGGACTCTTCCATCCGCTTGGCGCCGTATATGGCACAACGAAGCCCTTCCTGTCCATAGACCCGTTCATAGGCAGGTGGCTCTGGCTTGACGACTACAGGAAGAAGAAGGAGAGGATGACGAGGGCAAAGATTACAAGGGGCATTGTAGCCAGGAGCTTCGGTATACTTGTAAGCACCAAAATAGGCCAGTACAACATGAACCTGGCGCAGATACTCAAGAGTACGTTGGAGAAGAACGGAAAGACAGCTGCGATATTAGTAAGCAACACCTTTGATTTCGAGTCGCTGGAGAACATGAGGGAGTTCGACGCGTTCGTCAACACCGCATGCCCCAGGATAGGATCGGACGACGTCGACAGGCTAAGCAAGCCGCTTCTCAGCGCAAACGAGCTGATAGAGATCATAGGCATCATAAAGGCAGGACTTTGATTGGAAGATTATGGCAGGCTAATTCTCGTAACTGAGCGTAGAGAAGGAAGATAAAAAAAATAAAAAGAAAGGCAGAGCCGTTCAGACTGCCTTTGCGGTTACCTGGGCTATCTGTGTGTAATACAGCGTTCCTCCAGAAGAGGTAGTATACTGCACCCAGATTGAGCCTGAAATGGTTGTGCCTACGCTTGTAGAAGCTGCCGAGGCAGGCAGGTACATTGTCAGTGTCTGGCCGCTGTAAATCTCTGTTCCAGCATACTCTGCATTGGCTGAGCCCGCATCGCTTTGGGGGTTTGCGTTGGCCCCTACCCATGTTACACTTGGTATTCCGCTTGAGGTTGCTGTTCCCTGAGGTACGAAGACTATGTTGGCCGTTACCCAGTTCGTGCCGGTGTTCTGGCCTATAGTCACTATTAGGTTGCCTGACGTATGGTCGTATGTTGGGCTCTGGCACGAGAATCCTGCGAATGCTATGCAGACAGTCCCTAGCTGTCCCTTGCCGCTGAAGACTCCTAGGGAGAAGAGAGCGCCAAGCACTACTGCGATTATGAGTATCGCCCACCCGTAGGTCATCAGATACTCCATGGCGCTCTGCGCCTTCCTTGTTTTTCTTTGGAACATTCTTGTCATATTTTCTACCCGTATAATGATTATACGCTGAAGATAAGTATTTAAACCATTATGTTATCGGCCGGCATTCGCGCTCCTTCTCTCCGGCGTTATCAGGTTTGCCACGCTCTCCAACTGTATCCTTGCAACGTCCTGCTTCTTCCTGAAATTCTGGAGCACTGCGTTCGCGAACCTTATGTGAAGAGTCGAATCGTATATGTCCCGCATTAGCTCGTAGTATCTCTCTGCAGCCCCATAGTCGCCCTTCCTCGCAAGGTCATATGCTTCCCTCTTAAGCTCTCCGACAAGATCCATTATTCCCAGTATGTATGCCCTTGGCTCCGCACCTATCTCCTTCATCGCGGGCAGCCTGCCCTTCCTTATCACGTAGGATAGCGCCATTGCCTCGACATACTCCTGATGCGCCTGTTCCGAATAGTACTCGAATCCCTTCTCTATCTTTTTCAGCTTCGCAGCGCTTGCCTTAAGCTCTGTGAGAAGCGAATCTGCTTTCTTCATGTCCTTCGAATGCAGCGCGGTTATTCCCTGCGCTGACAGCCTGACGGTCAGCCTGGAGAGCTCCATTACGCCGTCCATCCTTTTTTGCATGGAGGCAAGCTCGTCTGCAATCCTCTCCACATCCTCTATCATTCAATCACCGGAGAAATTTCTTCCGTACCAGTATATATACTGTTGGGCATAGCCGGCGTTTTCTTTCCATATTCTTCCTGCGAATTCGCGTATCTCTGCATGGCTTGCGCCTCTTTTCATGTACCTCTGCTCCATTATCCTCTTTATCCATACGTCGACTGGGAACGCTTCCATCTTTCTGTAGCCCATGAGCAGTATGCAATCCGCCACCTTCTCCCCTATGCCATCAAATTTCATGAGTGTCTCCTTCGCGGACTCGTAATCCATTTTATATATCCGCTCGCTCCTGAAAGATCCCCATTCCTGCGCAACGCTCTTTATGTACTCTGCCCTGAACCCGGCGTTGCACCGCTTCAGCCCTTCTATGCTCGCCCTTGACAGCGCATCTGGAGTCGGGAACAATTTGACCTTCTCTCGGCCAACATATATCTCCTCGCCGTAAACTGCTATCAGGTTCTTCATTATGAGGCGTATCCTCTTTATGTTGTTGAACTGCGAGACAAGAAAGCAGAGCGTGGCTTCCCAAGGGGTGCTCTCCGTGAGCCTTAGGCCGCGTAGGGATGCTATTGCCCTGTGCATGTAGGGATCAGTATCTATATTTTCGTAAACCTCTCCGATATCGTCAATAAGGCCGAGCCTTTTTCTCACATCCGTCCGGGCTTCCATTTTGTTATAGCCGCCGTGGAATGAATAGCTTATGTCATGCCCTGCGCCCTTCTTTCTTGCGACTACGCTTATCATGCCTTTCTGCGTGACATAGCTTAGAAGCTCTTGGCCACTCCCTGCACTGTAGTCGCCGTAGAATGCAAGGGGCTGTCCGCTCTCGTAAGTAAACTTTAGGCTGAAGTCGCTGACCGATATGGAATCACGTAAAACTTATATAGGAGTTCTTGATATATTATCCGGTTCTGATTTATAGACATATAGTTTAAGTAGGCCTTTTGGATGGATATAGAGGATATGCTGTCATTTGCAAAGAGGAAGGGGTTCTTCTGGCAGAGCGCAGACATATACGGGGGAGCAAGCGGGCTTTACGATTATGGCCATCTTGGCGCGCTTCTAAAGAGGAGATTCGAGGACCTTTGGCTCTCTTACTTCGTAAATTCCAACGAGGATTATCATCTGATAGAAGGCTCAGACATACTGCCGGAGAAGCCACTCGTGGCGTCAGGCCATGCGGAGCGCTTCAATGACATACTCGTAGGTTGCAGCAAATGCGGTTCGTTCTTCAGGGCTGACGTGCTGCTCTCGCACTACAAGATTGCGATAGACGAAGGAAAATCCCCTGAGGAGATAGACGACATAATAAGGGAGAGCAACTCCGTGTGCCTTCACTGCAAGGGAAGGCTCATGCCGTCAAAGCCGTTCAACCTTATGCTAAGCGTTGCCCTTGGCCCTGAGAACAAGGACAAGGGATACCTGAGACCCGAGACTGCGCAATCCGTATACCTGAACTTCGCGCAGGAGTTCAACGTGCTCAGGAACAGGCTGCCTATGGGGCTGGCCATAATAGGCAAGGCATACAGGAACGAGATATCGCCGAGGCAGGGTTTATATCGGTTGAGGGAGCTTACGCAGGCAGAACTGCAGATATTCTTCGATCCGCAGGAATGGAATGTCGATCTCAAGGGAATAGAGGACAGAAAGGTCAACGTCATGTTCGCAAAGGCAAAGGAAGTGGAGAGCGTCTCTGCCAGAGAGCTGGCCGGGAGATACGGCCTGCCTGGCTTTTACATAAGCAAGATGGTTGCGATAAAGGAATTTTATACGGACGTGCTGAAGATACCTGAAGCGCGGTTCAGGTTCCTTGAGAAGGACGAGACAGAGCGCGCGTTCTATAACAAGCTCCACATGGACATAGAGGTTGATGTGGAGAGCTGGGGAGGCTTCAGAGAAGTGGGTGGGCTTCACTACAGGGGCGATTACGACCTGACGTCGCATTCGAACGGTTCCGGGCATGACCTCAGCGTAAACGTCAACGGAAAGAGGGTCATGCCAAACGTGCTGGAGCTGAGCTTCGGCGTGGACAGGAACGTGTGGGCAATAATAGACATATTCTACAGAAAGGATGGGGAGAGGAGCGTGCTGCAGGTGCCGCCATACCTTGCGCCTTACAACGCCGCAGTCTTCCCGCTGCAGAAAGACGAGAGGATAGACGAAGAGGCAGATAGGATATTCAATGCGCTCAGGAAGCGCATGCTTGTAGTTACAGACAGATCAGGCTCGATAGGAAGGAGATACGCGAGGATGGACGAGATAGGCACCCCATACTGCATAACAGTGGATTACGACACAGTGGATGAGAGATCCGAGAAGCACGGCACTGTGACAGTGAGAGACAGGGACAGCAAGGCGCAGGAACGGGTAAAGGCAGACGAGATTGAGGAATTCCTGTCAAAAAGGCTTCGTTGAGAGATTTGTGCGTAGTGATTTTATGTATATGACCACGATGGATGGCAGGATAGCTGAGAAGGTAATAGAGGTGACAAACAGGCTATACGGCAGGGGCATGAACTCCTCGTTCTCTGGCAACGTAAGCGCAAGAATAGGGAAGAACGCGATACTGATAACTCCAGGAGGCGTAGACAAGTACATATTGTCAACTGAGCAGCTGTCTGCCATAGACCTGGAAGGATGCCAGATGAACGGGAACAGGCCGTCTTCAGAGTACAAGATGCACACATTCATCTACAAGGCCATGCCAGAGGTGAACGCCATAGTGCATGCCCACCCGAAGTTCTCGCTGCCCCTTGTAAAGGCACACGGGCTTGCTGGGCTTAAGAAGGCCCTTCTGGATACGGAGGCTGCTGACTATTACGTTGGCAGCGTAGGCGAAGTAGACAAGCTGCCTACAGGGAGCACAGCGCTTGCCGAGGCTGTGGCCATGCAGGTGAAGAACGGGAAGATGGTTGTAGTGATGAAGGGTCATGGCACTGTTGGCATAGACGTTGGCGAATCTGAGGCTGCGCTCTCCAAGTCGCTCGGAAGGCTCGAGGAGCTCGAGGATGCGGCAGAGAGGTGGATGCTTTACCTCAACCTGCTCAGGGGGGAGGATACAGCCAGATAAAAACTGCAGAGGTACAATTAAATAATAATCGATATATCTAGATTCACGGTGAAGACTTGAGGAAAAAAGAGACTCCAGAGGAGAAGAGAAGGCGCTTCATGGAGAATGCGCGCAAGGCGGTAGCCAGCGCGTACGAGAGCGAGGAACACGCGATAATAAACGCGATAAACACGTACAACAGCATAGAGAAGGCGAGGAACCTCATGTTCGAGAGGCTTGAGGAGTGGTATAGCATATACTTCCCTGAGCTCAGGCTGGCGAACCCCGTGTCATACGCAAACTTCGTGATAAACTTCGGCAGGGACAAGAACGCGGCTGATCCTGAGAAGATGACGGAGATGCTTGGCGAGAAGGTTGAATCGCTTCAGGAAGCAATAGGTAAGAGCATAGGAAAGGAGCCAAAGCCCGAGGAGTACGAATCGCTTAGGCAACTCGCGGAATCGCAGATAGGGCTGCAGAAGGTCAGCCAGAACCTGGAATCATACATAGAGCAGAGCTGCAAGAGAGCGATGCCTAACATAAGCTACTTGATAGACACTAAGATAGCGGCGGAACTGCTTGCCAAGGCAGGGTCGCTGGAGCGGCTTGCCATGTTCCCCGCAGGGACAATACAGCTGCTTGGCGCGGAGAAGGCGCTCTTCAAGCACCTGAAGTACCATAGCAGGCCCCCGAAGTACGGCATACTCTTCAGGCTGCCTCAGGTCTCGAATGCCGCGAAGTACGACAAAGGAAGGATAGCAAGGGTATATGCCACGAAGATAAGCATAGCTGCAAAGGCTGACGCTTTTTCTAAGAATTTCATAGCCAAGGAACTGAAGGAACAGCTTGAGAAGAGCCTTGCGCACGCGAGGAACCACGCGGAGCGCGACGAGAGCAAACAGAAGCAGAGTTTCGAAAAAGGCGGCGGATTCAGGCGGGAAGGTTTCACTCCCAGGCACGGTCATGGCAACAGGGGTAACAGATACGGGTCAAGGCGCCATTGATCACGGCAGAATGGGTTGCGGGCTTAGCTCTTGCCAAGCTTCTCCTTGAGGTTGGATATCAGCTGGTTGAGTATCTGCCTCTTCTCCGATTCGTCAAGCAGTTTTATGCTTGCTGCAGTCTCGTGCCCTCCGCCTGATTCTATGCTCGTCTTGTTCCCCTCCTTCATGCCCTCTATTATGCCTCCTAGCCCGACTGTGCCCTCCAGGGACTTGTTGATTCGTATGGATATGTACTTGCCGTAGTGCAGTATGAGTATCGAGGGCTTGTCCTTGTTCTCGTCTATGTAGTCTAGCAGCTTTGACGCGAACCTTCCGGGAAGCGGATGCCTTTCCGAAGAGTTCCCGTCGCGCACCTTGCTGAAGTCCACGACATAGATGTCAGCGTCCCTTGTATTGTGGCGCTTCATGCTCTCGAATGCCGCGTCAACGTGCTCCTTTATCCTGGCGTTCGCGTAGATGACCAGTTCCCTGCTCTTCCCTTCGTCAGATATTACTGTGTCGATCTCATATGGGGTCAGGTTGCTGTCAGAGCTGCCAAGCGCGGCGGACTTGTCGCTGGTTAGGAGGTCTAGCAGCGTTGAGAGGTCTCTGCCGTACTCCGTATTCCTTGCGTACACGCTGTGGTCGCCTATCAGCGATGCGTCCTCCATGTAAGCTGCGTCGAAGTCCGAGAAGAACTTCGAGAGCTGCGCAGCGAGGAACCCTGCCGTATAGTTCGAGTCTCCTCCGTGCTGCCATGGATTTATGTACGTTGGCAGGGAAACAAAATCTATCTTGCCTTTTATCGGATGATGGTCTAGCCATATAACGTCGCACTTTTCTTTTATGGCGTTGTATCCGCCGTTGCTTTCTTCGGAGGTGCCAAAGTCTATTATGACAAGCAGCGGCCTCTCTGTTGAAGAGTATTGGTTTACCATGAGCTTGTCGTATGCAGAGTCCTCCAGCGTATACATAACGCTCCTGTGCATCTTCCATATTATTTTTGGCTTCGAGGCGAACTCCGGCCTTGCGACAAACTCGTCTATTGACTTGTAGAGCGAATATGCGCCGGTTGACCCATCGGCATCGTTGTGAAAGCGCACCAGCACCGGCGCGCCCATGACAAGTTTCTTTGCCATGATCGCAGCGCAGGCATAGAGGCTCTTCTCGATCTTCCTTGTTATCCTGTCGAGTTGGCTTATGCCTGATCTCTCCGGCTTTCTCTTCAGTGAAGACGCCACGAATGCATCTGTCATGCCTTCGTACTCATTCCTGTTAGACAATATGGAGACAGGGCTTAGCACGCCGCCGGTCTCTTCGGCAGAGAACGCCTCGCCCAGCTTAAGCTCTGTTTTGCTCCTGTACGACGATATCTTTAGCGACGCGCCGGCCTTCCCTACCACAAAATACGTGCTCTCGCTTGTAGGATGTGCGTATTTTATGCACGATACAATGCCTTCGACTACTGTCATGCAAGCACCATACCATATTCTACACCGAATAAAAACAAAAACATTTGACATCCTCTCCCAACTGAAGGTTGGGAGATTCCCCTGCATTCCTGCTGTATGAGTGTTTTGAGGTTTGTTTCTTTCACGAATTCACCACACTCATGGTCTCTCGAACCAAAGGATTCTCACCGAGCCATTCATGTTCATTCCAATGAAATACCGCTGGATTTGCCAGAGCATCCACTACTCCTATCCCGCTCCCTTTTGACAGCGGAATTCGGAGATACATTTTGCTAATGTTCAATGCACCATTTGCATCTGCATTAAACTGTCGCTTATGCAGTTTACATCTGTATAAGCCCCTGTGAACCCTTCCTTTCTCTTCCTGCCCACAGAGAGAGCAGGTCTTTGACGTGTTCCTTTCACTTACCTTCTTGAACATTATTCCTTCTATCTTTGCCTTGTATTCGAGTTGCCTTGCTATCTCACCGAAT
>JAJYVZ010000014.1 GCA_021791725.1 Microcaldota archaeon
CCATATTGAATGTGGTGGGCTTCTTGGCGGGCTTGCGCTTGCCGTAATTTGCGAGAGGATCAGGAAGATTCGTTCTTCTTGAGCAGGTTCACGTTCGCTTCAATACGCTCGAACGTCTGCATTACTGACATCCTTATGTCGCCGGTTATCCTTTTCCCTGTAAAGAAATGCCTTATAGAATTGAGGTTCCGCTTGTCGTTTACCATTGACAGATTCTCGACGATGTGCGGCATCATGTGTGTTCCTGGTTCGTATCTATTCCTGAACATGCCCCAGTTCGAGATAGTCCATCGGACCAATGCGTCTTTTGCATAGGGGTTTCCGGAAGCGGCATAAGGTATGCCCATTATGTCCTGGGGCCTTACGTCTCTCGATGTCGCGAATTTCAGAGCCTTGTTCACCAGCTTTTTGCTTCGGTACATGCCGAGCGAACCTAGGATCCTCTTCTGGTCCTCCGGGGTGTTTGCGCTCTTGTACATCTTCACCATGCTGTTCCACCTTGATCCATTGTCGTTCCATACGGAAAGCTGGTATATGGAGCCTTTCATGTTCGGATCTACGTTCCTGCCGCTTAGAATGTCTTTGAATCCGGACTCTGCGAATTCCGCCGCTTTCTTATCGCCATACAGGCCCAACGTGAGTATGACGGATGGCCTCAACATCGTGAATATTGAATCTTCGCCTTCTCTGCCCTTCCATCCTAGTTTCGCTATCAGGGATCTGTTGTACGCGAGATTGACCTTCTGAATCTGACCATGGAATTTTGTGCCGAAGAAGATGCCGTCGAGCCAGTTTAGGTGGCTCTTTATGCTGGAGTTCGCAGGATAGTCGGAATCTGCCATATATCCCATTACGAAGTCTATGTATTTCCTGACCGTTATTCTGCCGGACCTGGCAAGGGCAAACAGGTCGTTCTCTATCCCCCAGGCGTCTTGACCCTTAAGCGTTTTCGACTTAAGCGCAGACCCCAACCTTTCCAGTAGTCTGTCATCATAATTTACCCTGTAGAGGGCAGCCTGTGATTTGTTTATCTTTACCGGTTCGTTTCCTGAAAGCCTCACATTCATTGCCTTTCTATAGAACAATGCGGATCTTTGGGCGCCATCGCCTATTGAGTATATCAGCGGTATCTTCCATGTCGTACGCCTCTCCCTACCATTTATGAGAAAGCGCTCCTGCTCCAGCTTCAGGCCGTTCTTGGTCAAGGAAGCGCTTACAACAGGATATCCTGTCGTCTCAACCCAGTTCTCGATCACCTTTGGCACGTCGCCTGAGTATTTTACCTTCCTTGATTCGCGCCCTATCGACTCCCAAAGGTCATGTTTTGTGGCGTTGGAGTACTTATGCCTTGAGAGATAGTCTGAAAGGCCTTTCCTGAAAACCTCTTTCCCTACATAGTTTTCGAGCATGTACAGTACGCTGCCGCCCTTCTCGTAGCTTATCCTGTCGAATATCTGGTTGACCTCTGCCGGCGTATCGACCTTTACGCTTATCGGGTGCGTTGCCTTGTATTGGTCGGCTGCCAGCGCGGCAGCTATCGTGCTGTCGAAGTATTGGAGCATCATCTTCCATTCCGGCATCATCGCATCCACTGCCTTTGCAGCCATGAACGTGGCGAAACTCTCGTTAAGCCATAGGTCGTCCCACCATCTCATTGTCACAAGATCGCCGAACCACTGGTGCGCCAGCTCATGCGCTATCACGCTTGCTATCCTCTGCCTGCTGAATATGGATGCTCCCTTGTAATCGGCAAGTAGGGCAGTGTCCCTGAATGTTATTGCGCCCCAGTTCTCCATTGCCCCTGCCGCAAAGTCTGGGACGGCTATAAGGTCGAGTTTTGGGAGAGGATACTTTATTCCGAAGTAGCCGTTGTAGAAGGCCAGGCACCTCTCCAGATACCCCATGGCCAGCCTTGACATGCTTTTCTTCCCGGGAGTTGTTATGATCCGCAGCTTTACGCCGTGGAAATCCCTCTCGAGATAGTCAAACTTCCCGACGCCAAGATAGAGCAGATACGTAGACATCCTTGGCGTAGCCGCGAATTGTGTCGCCTTCTTATTGCTTTTTATGGCCTCTGACTCCGCAGGCATGTTGGACAATGCATCAAGGCCTTTGTCGGCGATTATGGTTACGCTGAATGTGGCCTTGAATTCGGGTTCGTCGAAGCATGGGAATGCCGCCCTTGCGTCCGCAGGCTCGAACTGCGTTGTGAGCATGTAGCCGGTTCTTCCTTTGTCCACATACTTGCTCCTGTAAAACCCCGACAGGTTATCGCTGTTTTTACCTTCGAATTCTGCCTTGAGTGTGGCCTTTCCCTTTACCGGTTCTCTCGCTTGGAGGACTGCCTGACCCTCTTTCTCGTTATATGATACCTTCAGCCCGTGTTCTTTTTTGCCGACGCATATCTTTGCGGTTTTGATCTTTAGCCCAACCGAGTTGATTTTTATAGTCCGCGTTGGCTTTTTGATCCTGACTTCTATCTCTTCCTCCCCCCGGAACTTGAAGGTTTTCAGATCTGCGTAAAATTTTAGCCTGTAGCTTTCTGGCATGACATTGTAACCAAGTGTCTTGTGTTCCGGACTGCGCATGATATAACCACCAAAAATTGATTTGCAGGCACAAAGTATAAATTAGTATTCAGGCGAAATGATACGATGCCGAACAACTACCTTATAGCAGTGCCGCTTGACGAGGAACTTGCATCTTTCATAGGCAAGAAGGGCTCAGCCAACAGCATAGTCTTTTACAACAGAAAAGCGGATGGGGATATCATAGTTTCAGTTGCGCCGTCGTCCATAGAGGAAAAAATATACGCCCTTGCAGAGACAATGCTAATAGCGGAGAAGATAGTCATAAGCACGAAGAGGATCGACAAGGCGTTCGGCGAGGTCCTTGTGGCGTGTTCGTTCGCTGACAAGCATGTGATATTCACAGATGACAATGACGTATCGCAGATGATAAAGGAATTAGGTATAAGGAGTTTTGAGGTTGTTGGAAGGGACGGCATTTTAAGCGCGATAACAAGAAGAGATGAAGCTGCCGCGGAAAGCGGCAGGACAAGGGTGGACATAGACAAGTCCTTCCCGGTAAAAGGTGTCGGAACCGTGTTGCTCGGCATAGTCACAAAAGGTTCGGTAAAGGTCCATGATACGCTGTATGATGGCAAGGGAAAAGAGATATCGATAAAGTCGATACAGATGCAGGACGAAAACGTGGATATAGGACCGACCAACGGGCGCGTGGGGCTGTCGGTAAAAGGGGCAGACTACGAAGAGGTTGAGAAAGGGAACGTGCTTGGCAATTCCCAGATAAAGAAGACAAAACAGATAGAGGTTGAACTGATCTCGAACAAATTCACGAATGAGGAGATTAGGAAGGGCTCTAGATACGGGTTCGTGTCGAATTTCGCGTATGCTGACGTAACTGTAGAGGCCATGGGAGACGGGACTGCCACATTGAGGCTGGAGAAGGAGGTTCAGCTCGAGCCAGGGGATCATTTCATGCTCCTGAGAAGCAGGACGCCGAGGATCTTCGCCGGAGGGAAGGTAAAAGGACTAAACCTCTGAATTCCACAGGCTCCAGAACTGCTCTTCTAGGGCCTTCACTTCGCCAATGTCGTCAACGACATCTATGTGCTCTATGTTCTCGTGCAGGCCTTTGTACGTCAGGTTTGCAGAGCCGTGTATGGCCATTGCCTCTGATATGTACATCTTTGCATGCACGAACTTTTTAGGCACCCTGAGCCTTATGCTTGCGCTTTTCTGCGTAAAAGAGTAAACAATGATTATGAAAGCGACCAACAGCGCAAGTTCGCTTACTTGTGCAAGATTGAGGAGGAAGAACCCGATGGAGAGCAGGACAAAGGAGAACGAGAAGCCCTGGAAGTTGCGCCTGTTCCTGTTAGAGTTGAGTATCTTTTTTGCATTGCCTTCCAAAGAGGAAGAAATTACGTGAATGTCCCTTCCTTCAGAGTTGTGGAGCAGGAAGTCTGCATAGTATGCGTCTATATATGGGGATATTATAAGGAGCCGCTTGCCGCTGGTGAGCAGTTTTTCTACCTGTTTGTAGCAGTCCTTGCCGGAATAGGATGCTTTTTTAGACTTGCCAAACATAATTTAGATTAAGTAAAACTATTATAAATGATTTTGTGGCGGAGAGAATAGGGCATGCGAGCGATACAGAGGATGCGTACAGGGAGATACTGGAGCTTGAGAACAGATATTACAGGAACGAGTACATACACTACACCATATATTCGGAGATGGCGAAGAACGAGACGAATAGGACCATGCGCAATTTGCTGCTTAGGCTCGGAAAGATGGAGAAGGGCCATACGCGGATGTGGGAGGAGATATTGTCTGAGAGGAACGTTGAGGCAGTGGACCCGATACTCATGGGGACAAGAATATGGTTCTTCAATATTTTGAGGAGGCTCTTCGGGGCTACTTTCGTGATAAAGCTGCTGGAGATGAACGAGGATGAGATACTCGCTAAGTATACAAAACTGCTTGGCAGCAAGGGGTTGGCATATGCCGACAGAAAAGAGATAAGGATAGCCGCAGAGAAGGAGAAGGAAATCGAGAACTTCCTGATAAGAAATATAAAGGAATACGAAAGAAGCTTTGACCACATAAGATTTATAGTCCTTGGACTAAATGACGGTCTTGTCGAGGTTTTGGCCGCGGTGGCGGGTTTCGCCGCATTCACGAATTCGAACATCTTTGTCATAATAGGTGGATTCATAGTTGGGATATCCGGCACCCTGTCCATGGCAGGCGGAGTCTACCTTGCGTCAAAATCCGAAAGTATAATAAATCGCGATGGCGCCCCGGAAGGAAGGCTGAAAGCGGATTCGTTGAAGGAAGCATACGTAACTGGAGCATTCTACCTGGCGGGATCGTTGGTTCCCATATCGCCATTTATCCTCGGCGCCGAAGGCTTTTCAGGCATAATACTGGCAGGCGCATTGACAGTGATGGTGTTATCGATAGCCTCGGCAATCATAGCAGTTGCCGGAAACTCTAGCGTGAAGAAGAGGGTAATGGAGATGGTAGCGATATCCGTAGGCGCTGCTGCCATAACTTCGGTGATAGGCGTTCTTGCGAGGAAGTATTTTGGCATATTTTAGGTGCTTCCTTCCAATAAGGTGCACTGGCGTTTGGATTTCTTGGTGGCTTTCTGGAGTTTTGGTTGCACTTTGGGGGCGCCCGTATACTCCCTGTATCTGTCCCTCTGTATGCTCTCGAAAAGGCCTTCCCGATATTTTTCGATTATGGATGCGGATCTGGCTTTATTTGCAGTAAGCGCTTTGTCCTCAAGAAATGAGGCGATTCCAAACTCAACAACAGACGGATAGTAAAGCGTCAGTCCCTCTAAGTAGCAGGCAGTTCCGCTTCCGCAGACTCTCCTAAGCAGGGCAAGTGCCTTCCATGTTGATCTCATTGCGTCTGCCGGAGAATCGCAGGCAAGATCAGAGAGCGCCGATTTTATTGTGCCGGCATCTGCCAACGGATCCCTGTTGTTTATCATATGGGATAAGGCAAAAGCGAGGTTAATCGCAGTTTCCTCCAGATTGGGCGTTTCCAATCCTTTCGCAGCCTTTCTCACGTGTCCAGCTTCCACCATTGCAATCGCAATGATATTGACGCTTTTCGTATATTTAAATAATATTCAGATTTTGTCTAAAGATAGACATTTGACGAGGATACAGGGAACATTCTTATATGGGTAGAGATAATGGCAGGAATCGGCAGTTGCGTTGATTACCGCATTTGGTCCTGAAAGAGGGCTTTCTTCGCGGCATCTGGTTTTGGCGCTTCCTGGCGCTTCTGCGTCAGCTCGTATATCTTATCTTCCATGCCTTTGTTCTCGGCAAGAAGGTCTGACATATCGCGCATGAAAATCCCCATTATGGTCTTGAACGTCTCATCTACGTCCCCTTTGGAGTTTACAAACCCTAGAATCCCAAGCACTATCGACTCGTAGTTGAATATGTATGCCCCGGAAGCCATCTCTACCTTATCGCCAGGGGCCTTCTTGCACCCGTTAAGTATTCTAAGCATCTCCAAGGCACACTTCTCGTCAACGAACTCGTTTGGATCCAGAGTATTTTCCTTTGAATATTTCTCAAGGAATTCAATCTCATTCTTTACTGTTTCTGCGTTCCAGTTGGAATTTCGCGAAGATAAAGTCTTCTTGGCAAGCAGGTGCAGCACGTTGGTCGCTATCCTGTTCCTTGTCTCTTCCCCTGTCCCCTGTGCCCTTGCCACGGCCTCCTTTTGCATGTTTCCCATCGCATAGTAACTTGCGAGGACGGTTTAAAAGGCTTGTGTCTTAATCAGGCAGCATCTCAGTTCTGGGCCAGGAGGGTGTTGCATCCTGGCACGCTGCCGATTTGGCCGCTTAGGATCAGCTTGAGATATCCTGCGACAGGTATATCGAGCACCACGTAGCCTATGACGTCAGAGGAGTTTGCCGGGTAGTTGGCGAACTGAATGTCAAGCGCCTGGTTGTTGTCGCCCTTGGTCAGCGTGTAGTAGCTGTTGCCTGTCCTTATTACGGCATAGAGCCTGTGGATTATGTCGCCGCTGAACGTATCGCTCGGGGTTGTCCTGTATACCATTATTGGGTTCTTTGGGTTTGGCCTTATGGTGATGTTGTTTATCGTGATGCTGCCCGTGTCTATGCTCTTGAATTCTGTGCCGTTGATCTCTATACTTCCTATAGAGTAGTTGTACTTTATCGGGTTTGCGCTCTGGTCTGGGGCAAAGCAGCTGCCGTACAGCCTGGAGTCGCCCATGTAGCTGTACTGGGATAGGCATGCCGTGTTGTAGAGGCCTACCTTGAAGTTTGACGACGATTCAGGAACTATCTGGGATATCTGCGACATGTTTGATGGGGAATATGCGAAGAACGACGCGAATTCGTTGTGCATGCCGTTCTGGAGGCGCGAGAACTCCGAGGCGCTCATGTTGATGACAGTTATGTTGTTTGAGGACACGAAGTCGGAGAAGTTTGATATTCCATGGAGGACGACAAGATCGCCCCTGTGCAGATTCGGCAGCATACTGCAGCTAGCAACAGCGTCTATGGGCGCAGAAGTGCCAAGCACAATAGTAAGCGCCAGGAACACTGCTATGGCCGCGCCTATCGCTACGCCTATGTCTATCACGCTCTTCCTCGCACCCTCGGAGCTTATGCTCGCCTTCAGCTCCAGCGCCACTATGGCTACTACGGCAATTAATATGGCAAGCCCGATGATTATGTTGTTTGCCAGCGCATACGCTATGATCAGCAGCAGAAGGACGCAGTACAGGATCCATAAACCTTTCTCTGAACGCTCCGCATTCCTCGGCCCGGCATGGTTGCGCTGGGCCAATGTCAAGCACCGCTGTCAGCGCCCTTCGCGCTCCTGCTCTTTATCTCCATCTCCGCACTGAGGTTTTCCAGTTTTGGCTGGCCTGATCCTGGATTGGGCTTCCTGTCGTTGAGTATCGACGAAACCTCTATCCCGACGGCCCTTGATTCGTCGTTCACGCTTGTCACGCCTATGGCTATGTCTGCATCGGATATCAGCGTGTCGTTGTGGCTGACGACAACGAACTGCGAGCTCTTGCTCAGCATCTTTATGAGCTGTGAGAGCTTCTTCGAGTTCTCCTTGTCAAGAGCGGAATCTATCTCGTCGAATATGTACAGCGGCGAGGGCTTGTAAGTGTGTATGGCGAAAAGTAGAACGAGAAGTATCATTGACTTCTGGCCCCCCGAAAGGGAATCCATGTTCTTCATGTATGTTTGTGCCGCGCCCTGGTCTGGGTTGGCTTCGCCAATCTTTGTTTTTTTGTTGCGCAAAGAGCTTATCCTTATGTAAAGTCCGCTGTTGAATATGTCTTTCATGTCGGAGAGTTCCATGCTGGCCTTTCCCGGCAGTATTGCGCCGTACAGCCTCACGAAGTTCTTGTTGACCTGTTCAAGGGTGTCTAGGAAGACCTTTGTCTTCTTCGAGTCTATCTCCTCTATCATCTTAAGTATCGATTCCCTCTCGCCGTTGAGGGTCGTTATGCGCTCGTTCGCCAGCTCGACGTCCCTCTTCTTCAGTTCGTAACTCTCGGGAGCCTTGAGGTTCACGTTCCCGAGATCCGCTATCTTTGACGAGAGTACGGCGATCTCCTTGTCCATGTCCTCGGCCTTCCCGTCCGCGAATGTTTCCTTTCCGTACGCCGCAACCTCTGCCTCATAGTCGGATATCCTTGTCTCTATCTGGTTTCTCAGCAGCCTCTTCTCCCCCAGCTGGCTCTCAGCCCTGTCAAGCTCTGAGCTGAGTAATGACCTCTCGCTGACAAGTTTGTTGACTGCATCTTGGAACGACTGGAGCTGCTCGTATGCCTTCTTGTTCTGCTCGCCGCTCTTCCTTATCCTATCCTCGAGCTCTGATTTCGCCTTTGCCACGGCAGACCTCCTCTTCCCAAGCTCGGCAAGTTCTTCCTTGAGGTTGGCTATAAGGGACTTCCTCTTCCCTGCGTTGTCTGCAAGCTCCCTTGCCTGGATCCCGAACATCTCGCTCTCTTTCTGCATCTGCGCTATCCTGACCATAAGATCTTCGCGCTCTTTCCTGCGTGCATCCAGGCTGGCCCTCTCCTCGTCGAGTCTGCTCTGCGACGCCTTCTTTCTCTTGGAAGCCGACTGCTCATACATCCTGTCCGCAATCTCTTTCGCTTCCTTCAGTTCGGCCGAGACGCCCGACATCTCGGACATTTTCGCAGAGATATCCTTCTCGTACCTCTTGAGCATCTCCCCCTGCTGGACCAGGACAGATTTCCGTTTTGCTATTATTGAATCGGTAGATTCAAGCTGCAACGAGAGTGCCGAGAGCTCCGCGGCGTGCACCGACATCTCCTGTTCGTATCTTGCCCTTCTCTTCCTTAACTCGAACATCTTTGCCTCCATGCCGGATATCTGGATGCCAAGCTGCTTCTTTGACTCGGCAAGAGACCTTATCTGGTTGTCTATTGCGTTTATTGAGAGATGCTTCTTCTGCATCGCGCCTCCGGAGACTGTGCCCGACTGCTCGATCACATCGCCTTCCCTTGTCACGTACCTGTGCCTCTCGATTCCGAATCTCTTCGAGTCCTCTATGCTGCCTATGAGATACGTGTTGCTGAATATGTACTCGAACACCTTCCTGTACTTTTCCTCGAACTTCACCATATCTATTGCCCTCTTTATCCCTTTCTCCTCCCTGGTCTGCTCTGCGTGAAGCTCTGATATTGGTATTATCGTTGTCCTGCCTATGTTGTTCTTTCTCAGGTATTCTATTATCTTTGCCGCTGTGGACATCGTGTCCACTACAAGGTAATCAAGCCTTGGGCCTGCTGCAGATTCGACCGCATAAGCGTCTTCAAGTTCGTATGTGCACAGCTCTCCTGCCATGCCCAACATGCCATCGTCCTGCTTGAACCGCTCACTCACGCGCTCGTAGACGCTTTTTGCCTTTGATGATGCGGCAAATACGCGCTGTTCCCTAAGGTCAAGAAGCAGTGAGTCTGTCCTGGAGAGTTCTTCTGTCAGCTCCTTTCCGCCTGAAGCGACAGATGCGATCTCCCTGTCCACCGAAGCAAGATCGTCCTTTGCCTTTGCAAGCTCATCATGCAGCTTGGACTTTCTCTCCAGCTGCAGCTTGTGCTCCTTCTCGAACCCGGACAGGTCAGAGCCCTCAGACTCCATCCAGCTCCTTGTAGAAGATATGCCAACCTCAAGGCGAGATATCTCGACGTTTATGCCGCTTGCCCTCTCCTGGAGCGCATCGGCCTTCTTCTTTGCCTCGAATAGCTTCTCGTTTATGTCCCTGCTTGAATCGATGGCAGATTCTATGCCTTTTATCGCAGTGTCAAGGCCCATCACCTTCGATGACAGCTCTGCCACGGCAGCGGTGTTGCGCGTTACCCTCTCCCTGAGCTCCGTTGCCTTGAGCGTAGATTCTTCTATGTATCTTAATCCGTCGCCAATGGCGTTGTTGCTGCTCTCTATTCCTGAATCCAGATTTGCCAGCTCCCTTGTCACTGCCTCAAGCTTCCCGCTTCCCTCGCCGGAAGAAAGGGTGTCGTCGGTGAACCTCTTAGACAGCTCCTGCACCTTTAGGGCAAGGGCGTCTATCTTCACCGTGGCATCCTTTATCTTCACCTCAGCCTGCTGCTTCTTCGCATCGTATATGGCCATGTCCTTAGTGTACCTGTCGTATGCGTCCTTCGACTCCCTTAGCTTCGTAACTATTATGCTGTACTTCAGGGATTTCAGCCTCGAGTTCAATGCCATGTACTTCTCAGCGTCGTCCTTCTCCTTCTCCAGCGACTTCAGCCATCCCATTCTCTCTCCCAGAAGGGTGTTTGCCTCGCCAAGCTTGACGTTGACCTTTTCGAGTTCTTTCAGCGACTCCTGCTTCTTGAGCTCGAACTCCTGTATCCCAGACGCTATGTCTATGAGCTCCCTCCTTCCCTTGGGGCTCAGGTTCATCATCTCGTTTATCTCTCCCTGCGTTATGGTGTTGGTCTCGTTTATGTTGAGGTTGTGCCGCTTAAGTATCTCTACGGTCTCCGACCTTGACATCGTCTTGCCGTTCACCTTGAAGAGGCTCTTGCCGTCAGCCCTGCCAACCTTGAGTATCTCCATCTGCTCGTCGCCGCCCAGTGTAATCTTCACGTGCGCAGTGGCCTTCCCGTCCTTTGTCCTTGCGCTGTTGCTCACCAAATCTTCAAGCCTTTCAGCCCTCAGCCTCTTAAGGCTGGATTCTCCAAGGCCGAAGAGAAGCGCGTCGCATATGTTGCTCTTTCCAGATCCGTTTGGGCCGACTATGCACGTGAATCCCTTGCTGAAGAGAAGCTCTGCGTGCTTGAAGGATTTGAACTTGCTTAGAGTAAGGCCCTTCAGGTAAAGCAAACTATCGCCTACTATATATGGAAAGCGCGCGTTTAAATTACTTTTGTAGATGCCTTGCGTCGGATTTTGGCTTTTCTACCTCGATATCTGTGCGCCCCTTTTTGCCGAGAACATGTGGAAAGCCGGTTGCCATGTCTGCGAGCTTCACCATTGTGCCGAAATGCATGCCATGTCTACCTTAGGTAGAGCTCGGCGTAGAATGCCTTTGCCGATTCGTTGAGGTCTGAGAAGCCTATAACTACGCTCATGTTGGTTAGCTCGTAGCCCCCCTAAGCGTGCCCGAAAAAGCCGTTCATGATGATACTACACATGTTTCGCCAGCTTCCAGCCCCCTTTTCTCGGTAAAGCCTCTTTTTGCCACTGAGCAGGGCGAAGATGGTGTAAAAAGAGGGTTTTGCAACCCCTTTCTTGATAAATCTTCTTGTCCGCCCTGTTCATAGGTTATGTATCGCTGAAAGTGCTTTTATGGTTTGAGGCGGTTATGCGGCGTTTGAGTGCGTCTATTTTTTTATTTATTTCTTTGGCAGACCTCTCCTTGTCCCCTACTTCCACTATCAGATAAGTGTAGGGCTCGTTCTTGAATTCTATTGTCAGGCATTTGTTAATGTCGCGCGTTGCAAAAAACGCCTTCTTACCATGGAGCAGGTATCTTCCCTCCTTGATTACGCCTGGCACGCCAGTGCCCCCGTATCTGGTGCCTTCCAGCCATTTCCTGCTTTCTGTTGTTATCGAAACAACATTCTGCAATGAGAACCGGAGCTCCTTCATTTTAAGCGCTGCTATCTTCTCCCAACCCAGAAATTCCACAACAAGCGCATCTCCATCAATGCTTATCTTGTGCACCACTTAATTCATCCCGATTACTTATTTGGTATTTGTAATAAACCTTTATATAGATGTTATCAAGGAGCGCTGCGGCGTTTGAGCTCTGCGTGCACACCTGCGCCCTAAAGTGCGTGCACGTGTGCGGTCTAAAGTGCTGTATGGGAGTAATACTGACTGTCATACCTGTCCTATGAATGATGAGGTGTTATTCTTTGTCCTGTGTCCTTGTGATGACTGGCCCTAGCACATGCAATCTATTTTTTAATGTGCGCTCCGGAATGGGCTGTCTTTTCCCAGAAAACTCTTGCACCTAAGTATTCGTGTTTGATTGCTCTCACGTCTGCAGCCCACTGCATCACCCAATAAATGGGGGTGGTAACTCCCACGAACACCGCCTTTCGAAGCCTATGCCGCCTATTTTTATGAACTGCGGTGAAATAGCCATATCCCTGCATTACGCAATAGAACCCTATCATCGCCATATTGAATCCAAATACGTAGTAAATCCATGGCGGCATCGGGATGCCGCTGAAGAAGACGAAAACAGAATAAACAATCCCTGTCAGGTTTATCGGCCCCATGTGTGGCACAAGAGACATCATTACGGAATGGATCTTGTTGAGAGGGGCGCTCGGAGGGGCGTTTACTATCTTCTTTAGGGTCTGTATCTTGCCCCTTTGCCATCGCGTCCTTTGCCGCAACCAGCCCATAAATGTTGTAGGAGACTCCTCCAATGTGGTGGAGTTCATCATTGAGAAGTTGTATTTATTGCGGAATATTCTGGAGTTTGGCCGCTTGCCCAGCATATCGAAGGCGATGCCGACTTTTTTGTGCGCATTATACAGGCGTATGCCAAGATCAAAGTCTTCAGTAACATTGTACGGATCCCATCCTTCCAGTTCTTCAAGCACATCCCTTTTGAAGAAGTTGGTGGTTCCGCCAAGCGGAACCGGGAAGTCCGAGTATGTAAGTGCAGGCATGTATACCCTGTACCAATACCTGTATTCCGCCCTCAGATGCATGTTCATGAATCCGTCCCTGTCATTTGTCATATCCAAAACCCCTTGCACAGCGTCATAACCGGAATTCATGAGTGAAATTACCTTCTTGAACAGCTTCCTGTCGATTATGTCCTCTGCGTCTATGACCCCTACTACACTTCCGGTTACATGGTCCAGGCCGAAGTTCAAGGCCCTGGGCTTCCCTCGTGGCAAATCTCCCTCTTCGACGTGCAGGTGTCTTATGCCATACTCATCAACCAGGTTTCTGGCCGTATTGATTGTGCCAACATCGTCTTTTTCCGTTAGCACTATCACCTCAATAAGCTTGGGTGGGTAATCGGATTGGAATATTCTCCTTATGCTGTAAGGCAACACCGATTCTTCGTGGTAGGCAGGCAATAGTATCGATATCTTTGGAAGCTTGCGCGGCAGCAAGATGCTTCTTCCCCCCCCTTGGCGTTGGCTTCCCCTTTATGTAGTAGCCCAAGAGAGGATAGAGGTTATATAGGTTGATCAGCGCCCAAACCGCAGTGTACGCTAAAAGCACTATTATTATCAGTTCGGGCATGATAAAAGTAGGCAGAACACGATTATATTTGTTGTTGCATGCGGCTCTGTTTGTCTGTTCTAGCCTAGCCCCCTAAGCGTGCCCGAAAAAGCCGTTCCCAAAGTTGTAGTAGAATTATATAAAGGTTTAGAAATCCTAAATAATTTGATGCATATAAGGTCGCTTTGCGTCGGGGGAGGAATCCTAACCTAAGAAAGTATTTAAAACAAAACGTGAATAAAATGGAAAATCTAAAAATATTTCTTGTACCTATTATAATATTTATAATCATCTTCGTTATTTTAATTTGGTTTAAGTTTTTTGGTACAATTTAGCCTCATCTATAAATACAATTTCTGCCTCGCTCTTTCCTAAAAGAGCAGAGCCTCCTTTTCTGATAAGACTCTTTTGGGCTATTATCTCAGTTCTTTCTCTATTTCCAGAATTTGTTTCTTTATGCCTGGAAGATCGTTTCTTGCAGTAAATAGCACGGTCTTCGGAGTTATGTTGAAATATTCATGCACTATGAAATTTCTCATCCAGGTAAGTTTTCGCCAGTTTACATCGGGGTGTTTTTTCTTTAGTTCTGTTGATATCTTACTGGATGCTTCGCCAATTATCTGAAGGTTGAATACCACTAGCGCTTGTTTCTCTTCGCTCTTAATGAACTTGTCTTCTGGCAGGCCGTTAATGCATGCCTCTATCTTTGACAATGACTCGATTATGTCCCTAATGTAGAGAAGGTCGTGGCTTTTCAAACGGATACAGCCTCCTTAAGGATATCATTCTTAATAAGGGGCTTCAACGAATCTTTAGGTATCAGATCCACCTTCAAGCCGACCAGTTTTCTTATGTAGTCTTGCAGGTCCATAAGTTGGAATATTCCAACTGTCTTATTTAGCTCCACAAGCACATCCAGATCGCTCTTCCTTGTCTGCTTCCCCTTGGCATAAGATCCAAAGATGCTGATGCTCTTTACGTTGTAATGTTCCTTAAGTGTGATTCGGTTAGCGGCAATTCTCCTCTTTATCTCTTTTAGGTTCTTCATGGTTATTTGTCCCATATAAAATACTTAAACTTTGTCATCAAATCTCTCTTAAAGTTCCTTTTCTTGCGAAATGCCTTTGGCATGTAAAAAGGGCGTTTTGCTGCTTTTTCCGAAGAGTTTTGCATATTCAATTGGGCATTAGTCGTTGGCATCATTGCCTCTCTTTTTTGCCGAGAACATGTGGAGGTTCATGGTGGCTTGTATCAAGGAGCTCGTGGTTATCCCCACGAACCGCTTTCCGCTGAAGACTGCGATCACGTTTGTCCCACCGCTCTCCATCCTTGCCAGGGCGTCTATTATGCTGTCTTCTGCTTTCGCTGAGGGAAGCTTGACAGACATATCCCTTGCGTATACGGCGCTTTCCGGTATCTGCTTGCTCAGGTCTATCAGCCCTATCCCGTCATTAAGCCGTATGAGCATGGTGCTTATCCTGTGCCTGTGCACGTATTTCTTTAGGTCGGATATCCTCTCGTTCCTCCGCAGCAGGGCGAACTTGGTGGTCACGGCATCGCCTACCCTCAGGCCCTCGGTTCTCTTCCTGAGGACCACGGTGTTGACCTCGCTCTGCATGCCGGCATAAAGGAAGAACACGATAAGCAGATCCCACAGTGTGGTGAACTCTTTGTACGAGAATGAATAGTTGGTGAACAGTGCTATGGCGAATGTGCCTATTACTATGAGGGACATTATCACCTTGCTTGCCTGCGCGGTTGCCATGGTTGCCCTATAATAGTCGCTTTTCTTCTGTACATAGCTCCTGAAGACCCTGCCGCCGTCAAGGGGGAACGCGGGAAGTAGGTTGAAGACGCCAAGCAGTATGTTTATCTCGAACAGGAAGTTGACCACTTCATTAATAATTCCCGGTTGTATGAAGGCAAGAAGGAGGCCGAAGATCCCACCGAGGAAGATGCTCATTATCGGACCGACTATCGAGACGTTGAATTCAATTCTAGGATCGAGATTCTGCTCGTCCATTATGGTGGCCCCGCCGAGGGGAAGCAGTATTATCCGCTTCACCCCTATTCCGTTCTTTTTAGATGCGATTGCATGTGCGAATTCGTGTATGAGGACGCATATGAAAAGCAGCACGAACAGGAAAGAAAGGAAGAGGCTGAGTACCGCGGTGATCAGTATAAGGGCTATGAACGTCCAGTGCAGCTCTACGTCTACCCCAAATATCCTTCCTAAGCCAATTGAACCCGGAGAAGCCATGCCAGCGCCTTTGTTCTTTATTATTTCGTTTACAAATAGTATATAGGGATTTTGATGCGCAGAAGCCTAAGGAGAAAGTTGAACAGGCTCGCGGAAAACGTATTCGGCATAGATGGAAGCCCGGGGATCGTAATCGCGGATATAGGCACGCTGGTTGTAGGCGACATGCACATAGGAATGGAGGAGAAGCTGGGAAGGCAGGGAATACACTTCGGTTCGGCGTCTGAGAGGCTGGGCACAGACGTTATGGGTTTATGCAGCGAGTTCGGGCTGAAGAGGATAGTCTTCCTGGGCGACGTAAAAGACAGCATAGGATACCCTGACAGGATCGAATACGACGAGCTGGGGTCGTTTTTCGGCGGGATACATGGCATGGACATTCGCATAGCCAAGGGAAACCACGATGGGAACATTGAGAAGGTATTGAAGGTAATTGGGGTGGAAGCCGAGATCGGGCTGGAGATCCTTATAGGCAGATACGCATTCATGCACGGGCATACGGAGCCAAGCGTTGAGGCAATGCAAAGAAGGTGCCTGTTTGCCGGACATGGCCACTTTGGAATCAGGAACGGCGATCTGACCGAGAAGGCGTTCATAGTTGCAAAAATTGACAAGAGATCAATAGGAAAGGCTTACGAGAGATACGACAGGAACGAAAGGCTTGTGATGGTGCCTGCATTCAGCCCGCTGATAACAGGCACGGAGGTAAGCAGAAGCCTGGAGAGGCACATGCCTGCACTCAGGGGAATATTCAATCTGAGGGATTCAACGATCATTACGACCGATGGCCGCAGGATAAAGACTGCCAGGTATCTTGGTGCGCAGGGTTAGGACCCTCCTCTCTCCTCTTTCTCGAACTCTACTTTGAAAGCCTCTACGCCTTTCTCAAGGGCTTTTGTGAGGGGCTTGAACTCCTGGTCAAGCGTATGCAGGTTGAAGATCATGCTGTTGACGCATGGGAGGCATACGGGTTTGTCTGAATGGCCTGGATTCACTACCCAGTTTCCTACCTGCCTGCCGCAGATTACGCATCTCCTGACAGCCATTCAATCACCATAAAAATGAAGAAAGAAAAAGAAAAGAAATAGAAAATAGCACGTTATTCGCTTATTTCTTTCCGCGCTGCTTCTGGTTGACTGCGGAGTATATCACTACAATGCCTATTATGGCCACCAGCGCGCTTGCCACCTCGATTATCTGCGCGTTGTAACATGCCTGTGCGGCGTTTCCGCCCAAGGCTGATGTTATCGCGGTAGATATCTGGCCTAACGTAGAGCTGCATGCGTTCACGGTATTATAGCTTTGCCACGCGGCATATGCTCCGACTATGAACAGGAGCAGTCCAGCAACGGTTTTCCAATTGTCCATCCATTTCACCATTTTCAACATTCACAGCTTCAGCGTATATCCAAGGAACTTCAGGCCGAAGTAGATAAGAACGAACCCGATGAAAGCGAGGAGTATGCCAGTAAGGTTTGTGGCTAGCAGCGCCAGTCCCACTATCATGAGCACGAACCCGATTATGGTCTTGTGGGTTATCCCGGAACTTGTAATATCCTCATCGATCTTCTCTGCTTCCGATTTAACATGTATGGTTTTTTTCCTAGGCATATATTCACTTCATTCCCTAGGTTTATCGGAGTGCGCATTTAAAAAGCTTTCTTTTTAGTGGCATCATATGGCAGCCAGAAATAGGAACGGAACGTTTATCTCCGCAGCATCTTGAAATCTGGGTCTTCGTACTTCTGCTGGATAATCTGCGCCGCAGATTCTATTGCAAACACTGCGCTTTCGCTTAGCCTGGAATTTAGGCTGCACGCCATTATCTCTATGAAGTATCCGTATCTTCCAGTATTAGAATTCGTATATTCTAGGCCGTTAAATGTTGTCTCAACCCAACCTCCTTGAGAATGCCCGCGGCCTGAAGTATATCCTGAAATTTGCGCATTGCAGAAATCTATGTTTGTTATGAGCACAGTAGTGGGGATAAATTTTGGTCCGACGCCATAATAGTTCGACTTCTCGGTTAATGTTGCGTGCACGTCTTTTACAAGCGCCTTGGCTTGTTCCTGCCAGCTTCTTAGTTCCTGCCGGTTTTTCAATCCTTCGATTGCGTTTGCGTTGTCTAGCCTGATTCTTGCCCCATATACGCAGTATCTGTCCTTAGAGAACAGTTCGTTGTCACCGCAAAATTTCTTAACCAGTTCCGAATCTACGAACCGCCTTAGAACTCCAGGAAACGCCTCGTAGGGATTTATTCCTGAAATTTCTTCGCTGTTTTGCGCTGGTCCCTGTTTTTTTAGTTTCATATTCTCACTATTAAGTAAGTATTAAGATAGATTCAGACGGGACTTGGCTTGAAGCGCTCCTTTGCCTCGTGCATTTCCTTGCCCACTATGCCCTTCCACTCCATGAACTCCTTCACGTCCTTCGGGTAGTTTGCGTAGAGCTCGTTCAGCCTCTTCATCTTTTTTACTACATAAATCAGGTTCTGGAACGCGTTCACGTTCTGTATGCCGCTCAGGATCTTCTGGAACTTGCTGGCTATGGTCAGTTCCGGAACTATGCCGTAGCTGATCTGCTCGGCTTCCTTGTCTGAGAGGAAGTGGTGCATGCCGTAGTTTATCAGATCGTTGTTCAGCGATTGAAGGTATACCCTGAAGACCTCAAGGCCTGCGGTCTTGTTCCCGTAGAGCTGGTTGTACCTTACGTTGTATCTCCAGAGAAACTCTATGCTTGTGTCGCCTTCCTGTATTGCCTCTCCGGCCACCTCTCCAGCAAGCACTCCGCCGACCATCGCAGGGCCTATGCCCCCTGCGCTTATCGGATTGGGCATTGCCATGCTGTCCCCTGCGCCGAGGTAATTGTGGAATACGAGGCTGTCAAGCTGCCTTCGGACCGGCACTGACCAATAGCCCTTGCCGTTGTTGGCATCGTTGTATATCTTTAGGTTCTTCGTGACCTTGTTCCATTCTATGTAAGAATCTATAAGCGTGTGCAGGGTGTCCTTCTTGTTAAGCCTCTCGTTCCTTATCTTAAGGCTCTTTGCCTCTACCCCGAGCCCTATGTTTATCCTTTTATCCGCCCTTGGGAAGACCCATCCGTATCCTCCTGGGGAGAAGACCTGGTTAAGATGTATGAGCGCGTTCTTCGGATCGTAGTAGTTCAGGTCCTCGTCTGCCTGATCAAAGTCCGCTATGTATCTTCCTGTAGCCTCTACGTCATCTAGATTTATCTCCCTCTCCACAAAATCGTTGACTGGCAGCTTCCTCCTTATCATGCTTGATATGCCTAGGGCGTCTATGACTATCTTTGAGCGTATCTTGAAGTCCTTGCCCTTGCTGTCCCTGCCAAAGACCCCCACGATCTTGCCGTCTTCAACTATCGGGCCGTCTATCCCATAGCCAGGCCGGTACTCCGCGCCCTGCTTCTGCGCGAAGGCATTGAGCTTCTTTGCGAACTTAGGCCTGTCAAGGCTGTAGCCCTCTCCTTCAAACGCGAATCTCTTCTGGAGGTCTGGGCTTATGGCAAGCACGCCGTCCACCTTGTGGTCCATCTCCG
>JAJYVZ010000015.1 GCA_021791725.1 Microcaldota archaeon
GATACTTATATGCAGTTTTCATGACGACCATATCTATTATACTATTAAGATTTATATACTTTTTTTCACATTCTTCGCTTTCATCTCCTATCTAAAAGATAGGAGTTTTCCCGCTATGAATTTATAACTTTACAAACTTAGCGATTATCGCACTGGCCTCAACAGCTTCGTGCAGTGCACTCCATCCGTCATCGTCAACGGTCTCTGCAAGGAGCCTCTCGGAAGTAGGATTGAGTATAAGTAATCCCGCCGCCGCGCAGCTGTAATCCTTCACGTCCCCGTCTTCGAGTTTGCCTACTACCTCATGCAGCAGGGTCTTTCCATCCTCATCTATTATTATCTTCGCGGCTTCCCGGGGGTAACGTTCCGCGATCATGACCTTTGCTTCAGGATTGCTTCTTACTATAGAGAGTATCTCTGATTTGTTCTCTTCGGTCAATGCAGTCGATGGTTTGTTCTCTTTGGTCAATTTCGGGATTGCCGCCTCTTCTGCAGGGGTCTGCTGCCTTTGCGCATGATGCGTTTCCTGTTTCTTGCCAAATCCTAGGAATCTCATTCTATCACACCGTTAGTCGCTCAAGCAACGCCGTGAAAATTATAAAATACTTTCTTACAACCTCACGACCTTCGTGAGCAATTCGTACTCCCACTGGTTTGTGGCTCTTTGGTCAAAATCAAGATAGTGCTTGTATCCGTTCTCGAACAGAAAGCGGAGCTTTATCTTCTCTGTCTGCGCATCAATCTTGTCCACGAAAAATCTTGGCCTTCCAAGCGGCGTTCTGTAGTATGCCACTTTATCGGCCCCTATGCTTCTCGCAAAGCCGCTTATTATCTCTGTAATCTTCTGCTCCCTGCCTGCGATGGCGTTCGTGAATGTTATGCCTCCTTCCAGTGAATCTACATACAACACCTTCTCTTTGTTCGGGCCGAGCGCCAGGCAGGATACTGCCGCGCCCACGACCCTAATTTCCTCGAGCCTTGCCCTTTCGGGATTGTCGTCGAATGCAAAGCACACGAGCACTATGCCAGGATCATTAGCATATGCGAAAGCCGCCTCCTGGTGTATTCCGTTAGGCAGGAAGGTGCAACAGCCGGTCACGTTGCTCCCTATATTTATGATGTTGTTCTTGCCTCTTACAACATAGGCAAGCAGGTTCTTCCCGCGTAACAATGTGCCTTTTGTGGCCCCGTCCATGATGTCGATTATGTCAGAGATGGATTCCTTTGCCGAATTGTTCATCGTCTTCGCAATCTCCGCGAATTCATGCTTCATGGCGCCAAAATCCCTGTTGGAATGGGCGCGCGCAAGGCTCATCAGCCCCGTGGGGTCGTTGTTCCTCAGCCATCTGAAAGCCTTCCTCGCCATCTTCACCTTGTTCTCCCCGGCATACACGGCGAGCTTGGCGGCAGCCTTTCTATGTGCCTCTATTCCTCCATTGTCATCGCATGCCAGGCCGAAGAACAGATAGTTGCATGCCTCCTCTTCAGGCATCTGGTTTTGCATGCTCTCCATGCCGCCCGTCTTCACTATTCCTAAAAGCCTGTTCTTGTTTATTTTCTCAAACCTGAAATATTCGCCTATGCTTGTGCTGAATTCGAAGCCGTTCATCCTGTTCTTGAGAAATTTGTTGATCTCCTTGGAATAAAGCCTCATATCTAAGCAAGAGCGCATGATTACGAGCTTCTCCTTCTCACTCATCAAGCCCATATCCAGTATGCCGCTCTTTTCGAACACATCGTTTCTTATCTTCTCCCATCCTTCGCTGGATTTTAGCACCGCTTTGATCTTGGCGTTTTCTGCGTGTTGACGCAAGAGCATGCATGCCATCTCGTGCCTGTAAAAGTCTGCGCTTCCGAAACGCATGCATTCGTATGCCATTTTCAGGAAAGCCGTGTCTGACGTAATCCTTATGTTTGCTAAGTTTTCAGGAATGTTGATCGTATTCTTTATCAATTCCTTGTAATATGCCAGGCCCTCCTTGTTGTACTGAAGCCTTACTAGGTTTGGTACCAGATAAGAGACGGCCCTTGCGGCATTTGCGTCTTCGCCTGCGATGCTTAGGATATCGATAATCACGCGCAGCGAATCTGGATAGGAATAGAATGTGTCGAGAACCATGTCCCTCGCTTCCGGCACATTTCTGTGGCGTTTCATCATGCCAGCGAATTCCTCGTTTCTCAGAAGGCTTATCATGTCCTCCTTTGTTACCTCCCTTGGTCCACCTATCAATCTATTCAGATCGAAAGCGTTGTCTATGAGATGGATTTTTATGCTGCACAGTTTGTAGAACTTGCTTAGGAGACCGTTCGCGATGTCCGGGTCATCCTCGAATCTTTTCGCCATCTCCTCCAATATCTCCGCTTTGTCATCTGTCTCGCTGTCCCCCCTGACTATGATTTTGATGATGAATTCGACCAGCGTCTCGGCGAGCTCAGGCGATTTTATCGAGTTTACCGTGTTGACGGTATTCTCTTCGTTAAGCCTTAAGGCGATCCGGTCCATAATAATCTTTTCGGGGATCCTTCCGTTGCCGAAAAGGATATTCACCATGGTTTTGTCTGGCGTAAATCCCGAAGTCGGCAATAAGCATTCCACTATCCTCCTTGCAACCCCGGGATTGTTCCTGTAAGGAGTTATGGCCTTGGCAAAGTCTTCGCTGTTTACGAATGACGCCATATCGTTCACCGCACTTAAGAACTGCTTTTCTATCGCCTGCGTTACGGCAGGGTATCCCGCGAATCTCGAGACTGCCTGGCTTACGTCGCCTGCGCGCACTGCGCCATTCCCGCCGCTCTGCATCCTCAAATTTTCCATCCAGCCATCCTAACGCGAAATTGCACAAAAAGAAGGCAAACAGGGCAATACCATTGTGTGCGAACTGTTTTTATTGCTTGCCATCATCCGGTCGTCTTTTTCTCCTTGTTCGGGCCTTTTTTCTGTATCTGTCCAGCCCTGTTCTTTTCTCTTTTTGCCTCGGTGAAGAGCCGAAACGCCTCTTCGCTGCTTAATCCTCCTTCCCCTTTCTTGGCGCGGGCCTTTTCTGCGGCCTGGTCTGTCGAACGGGCATCTTGTATTTGCGAGGCTTTCCTGTTGTGGTCCGGCCTTTCAAGGTTTCTTTCGTTCTTTTTTATGTAAACATCGAAGAATTCGTCAGACGTCATTCCGAGGGAGAGCGCTATGTTGACGATGTGGTGCTGCGCGTCTATGAGCTCCTCGACCGCCTTCTCCCGGTTCATCACCTTGTCGTTCCGCCACCATCTCCACGGCTGCTCCTGCAGGCACTCTACCAATTCGGTAATCGCTGCAAGAGTCACCTCGTTGCGGTATCCCTGGGAACGCACATCGCCTCCGTACGCCTTCTGCAGGGATTCCTGCCTCTTGAATATCTCGTCAAGCTTGTCCACTTAATCCCGGCATGGGCAGCATTCCGCCACTCCGCTTCACCTTATTGCGCACCAAACAATATATAGCTTTTCTACACCTTGTATTTTGTACAAAAAAAGAATTTTATTCCCTATTTTTTCTAAACGTTCTGTTTTGTGGTACATTTATCGACTAAATTCTTATATAAGGCGACGCGAACAACATATGCTTGTAGTAAACTTGTATGAAGCTACTACAAATGGTGCGTGGCCTTTTCATACTTCATTCCCTCCCCGTTTGCTACGCACCGACTTACGCTTTCAACATGATTGCCGATTCTTCGTATTTTTCTGTTTTCTGCTTTGCTAAATGGTGTGGATATGGTGGGTTTAAGGATGCAGAGAAAGAGAGAAGTTAAGAGGAACTACGAGGACGGCAGCATGCTTCTCCTGAAGCCAAGGAACAGGAGCATGAATTCTGATCTTGCGGCAAAGCTCCTTGCAAGGAACAGGTCTGTCAGGGAGGTCCTGCTCACGAGCGGAGAGTGCGCGTTCGTCGTCTATACAAAGACAAAGGAGATTGCAAAGATAGAGCGCATAAAGAAGAGCATAGTAAAGGTAATAGGCAAGGCCGAATTTAACACGGTCATAGGGCATTCAAGATACAGCATATAGTCATAGCCTCCCCTTGGACTCGCCATTTGCCATTCCGGTCGCAATCATGTGCGCAAGGCGAAGCAGCCGGACCGCGTTGTCCGCGACCGTTGCGCCGGTATCATTTATGCCCAGGCACTGGAAGTAAAAACCGCCGCGTCTGGTGAGGTGGATGCTCCTGTTTACCCTGTCCAGTACGCTTATCTTTTTCTCGATTTCCTTTCCGCTTTTCCTTATTGCATTCTCCAGAAGACGCGCATGCGGTCTTTTCCTTGTCACTGCGATGACAGGGACGCCTAGCCTTCTGTTTAGTGCGTATGCGTCTACAACATTGAGCCCTCCGAGCACCATTCCGTTCATCGCGATTATGCGTACCTGCCCGTTGAATCTCGATTTGCTTATCGCACCAAGTATCTTGGCCGTAGAATCGGCGCCGTCTCTCTCAACGTAAAACGAGATTACCCCTTCTACAGCATCCTCCCTTCCTATCACTCCGATAACGAGTACATTGCTGTCGCTTCTGGAGAAAGAGGAATCGTCGATAGCCAGTATGCGTATTCCCTTCTTCTGCATCTGATTACTTCGCGCCTTTAGGGAGCTTAGACTCGAGTTCCTTGAGGTTCTCCTCGGCAGCCTCTATGGCCTTCTTCACTGCCGTGTTCGGGCTCTTTGAGGACTTGACGATCAGCCTTACGTTGTTTATTTCCGGATGCTCCTTGACTACCGCCGCGAACTCCACGTCCTTGTTCTTGAGCAGTTCCTCTTTTATCAGTTCCGCAACTGCCCTGTCGCTGCCTTCCAACTTTATCGTGAGCCCATCGGCCTTGCTCTCTATTACCTCTACCTTCATGCTAGCTACCTTCTCCTATCTATTGCTCACTCTATTTATATATCTATTTCTTTTTCGCCTCCTTTGCATTCTTCACGGCATCCGTCTTCCTCTTCTGCATGGTCTTTACGGCAACAGCTATCAAGGTTATAACGACGATTATGGCTATGGCAGTATAGCTTAGGGGCCCCATCTGCGATGACGATGCTCCTCCTACCGGTGCATAGTAGTTGTTTGATCCGGTGTACTGCTGGCTGGATGCTCCGTTAGGCTGCGACCACTGCTCGTATAGGGTCACTGGGAATGAACCGGGGTTTCCGTTCGAATCCACATTAACGTAGAACGTGACGTTTGCGGACCGGCCCGGATCCAGCTGGTTTACATATGCTACCGAGCCTATTGGTGCTATTGGATATATGGTCTGAAGGCTTATTGTCATTTGCTGCGCGGCTACGTTGCCTATATTCTTTATGGTGAAGGTAACCGGTGCATACGTAGATCCAGGTGCCAACGAGGCGTTCACTGCAGTCACGTTCATGATAGCCGAGCTCTGTATATTCATGCCTAGGCTCTGCACGCTGGAGAATGCTTCCTGATAGTCCACATCCTCATATTTAAGGGACACCGGAAGGCTATAGCTTGCGCCGGTATCGCTCTTGTTGGCTGTTATGAATATGCTTCTTGTTGTCGAAGCCCCTGCAGCAAGGCTGCCTATGAAGAACATGGACGAGAAACCCCCAACCGTTATGTATCTGTCGCTTCCCATGCTGATTGTCAGGTTCTTGGCTTCGCCGTTGCCTATGTTCTCAATGTTCAGGGCAAGTGTCTGGTTCGATCCTGCGTATATATACTGTGGCTGCGCGCTGCCCACGCCAACGACTATGTTCGGCTTCTCTATAGGCACGTTAAGGCTAAGCGACACGTTACGTGTCTCGCGCTGTCCGTACTGCGTCTGGTATGCCAGTACACCGCTTATGCTGTGTATGCCGCCAGGCAGCGTCTGGTTGGTGAACAGGTCGACGGTAGCTGAAGCTGACCTGCCAGCGTATACCGTTCCAAGGTAAAACGAGCTTGACCCGACCACGGTAAAATTGTTGTTGCTCAATATATGTATACTGGCATTTCTGGCAAGGTCTGTGCCAGTATTGAGTGCTGAGATGTCAACGTAGGAGCTCTCTCCGGGGGTTATCTCTGTCTCCGGGCTGGGATTGAGCTGTATGCTCGGTACGCCCTGTACGTAGAAAGTTATCGGTATGATGGAAGAGCTGGATATAGACTGCGTAAGGCCCGTCGCTGTCTGCTCGTCGGTCTGGTACGTTGCGACTACGTCAAGCGTGTAGTTCCCTGCCTGCGCGCTCTTAGGCACGTGTATGGTGTACGCGAAATAGTTGCCTACACTGTTGAATAAGCCCTGCCCCATTATGCCAACCAGCTGCGACTTGCTGGGAGAGAAGTTCATGAGAGGATAGGATCCTTCGAGCTGCAGTTCGGTGCTGGTCAGTTCGTAAGTGTAAGAATTGTAGAGCTGGAACTCCACCGTGACGTTGTCACCTGCCACTATGGGCTGCGGAGATATATACAGGTTCGAGAGCGAAAGCGCATCTGTGCCTGCATTCGCCGTCTGCGCGCTCACTAGCGGCGCAAGCGCCGCGACTGCATATAGGAACACAAAGATTCCAACAACGTATTTTCCAATTCTCATTTTACCACTTTTGACCATAACATCTATTCAAGCGTAGATTTGAACGTCATGAAGCTGAGAGCTACCATGATAACGGCAAATACCGATATCACAGCAAAATCCACAAGCGCGCTGCCTGGCTGTACGAATCCCGCAAGTATCACAGACCTTGTTATGTCGTTTGCATATGTAAGCGGGTTTATCAGCGCAACCGGCTGCATCCATGATGGCAGGCTGGATATGGGCACAAGGCCCCCAGACAAGAACCACAGCGGCATCCCGACCGCCTGGCTGACTATCGCGAATATCTCTACCTTGTTCACCTTTGACGCAACTATTATCGCAAACGCGTTGAACGCTATTCCAAGTATGAAGACTACGGGCACCAGGTATATTACCGACGCAAGGCCCATTGCAACTGAAACTCCCGAAAGGACGCCTATTCCTAACGCAAGGAACGCATATAGCAGCGAAGACATTAGTCCGGAGAATATCTTGCCGACCACTATGGCATTCTTGTTTATCGGCGTTATTAGGAATGCCTTTATATTTCCGAGCTGTTTGTCTGAGAGCAGGGAGAAGCCGCCTCCAAACAGCGAGCCGAACACGACTACCATGGATATCACGCCGCCAGTGAGGAAATCCCTGTAGCTGCCTTCTGCCGCGTACAGGGGCTGCGATGTTATGACGCTCTTGCTCTGTTGAGGCTGCAGGTATGACTGCTGGTTTGCCTGCACGCCGCTGAGGAATTCTGCGGCCGTGCTCTGTATGAATGGCAGCGCGGCGTTCACCGCGGTAATCTGCGTGTTGCTGTAGTATACGTAGACTCCTGGGCTTGTTGTGCTCTTCGACGGAAAGTCGGATAGCACCACTATGACTAGCTGCACCTGCCCGTTCTTTAGCATGCTTATCGCGGCATTCTGGCCGGTTATCGCCAGTATATTCAATGTTCCATGCGCCTGTAGCGCGCTTATGAAGGAAAGGGAAGCAGGGTTATTGGCGTAATTCACAATGGCAACAGGCGTCTGTGTGACCGCGAATCCCAGATTTCCCAGGAACACTATGATTATCAACGGAAACATTATCGACCTTATTATGTTGGCGCGGAGGTTGCTCTTGAAGATGAGCATCTCCCTCTTGAATATGGTAAACGAATCGTCCATGAATCCCATGCGCGCTCACCTCCTTCCGAACCTCATCCTGTCCATCCTTCCCTTCTGCTCCCCAGGCGTATCTCTCATGCCAGCTCCGGTAAGTTTTATGAAAACATCATCGAGAGTCGGCAGGTGCATGCCTATTGAGAGCATAGGTATCCTGCGCTCGTGCATCTCATCTGCTATCTTCGACAGGTCTTTCATGGCCGTTGCCTCCTTGACTATTGCTGTAACCTTGTCGCTGTTCACCTTGGCATCAAGCTTGAATTCGGCCTTCAGTATGTGGGCCGCCTGATCCGCATACCTGGGCTCAACTATTATCTCGAGTATCCTTCCTTCGCTCACGAGCCTCTTGAGCTCAGAGGCCGTCCCAAGCGCCCTTATCTTCCCATGGTCTATTATCGCTATTCTGTCGCACAGCACGTCGGCCTCCTCAAGGTACTGCGTCGTCATTATTATCGTTATGCCGGTCTTGCTGAGCCGCTTTATGTTCGCCCACATCTTTGTCCTGTTCTGTATGTCCAGGCCCGTCGTAGGCTCGTCAAGCACTATTATCTTCGGATCCTGTATCATCGACTTGACAAGCTCCAGCCTTCTCTGCATTCCTCCTGAGAAGGTGCCTGCCTTCTTGTCCGCGAACTCCATGAGTTCAGCCTCATCCAAAGCCCCATTCACCTTGTCGTCTATCTTGCCTGTTGGGATGTGGTACAGCTTAGCGAAGAGCTCAAGGTTCTCCCTTGCCGTGAGCTCCGGCTCCACCACCGTCTCCTGTGTCATCAGGCCCAGCATTCCCTTGACCTTCTCGTGATTCTTCGTATTTTCCAGGCCCTCTATAAATATCTTACCGGATGTAGGAACAAGGAGCGTTAATATCATGTTTATCGTGGTCGTTTTGCCCGCTCCGTTTGGACCGAGCAGGCCGAATATCTCCCCCCTTTTTATGTTGAGGCTTATGTTGTTCACCGCGGTGAAGTCGCCGAACCTCTTGGTAACGTTCACTATCTCCACGACATTTTCTATAAGCTGTTTAGTATCTGGCATGCTATCAGGCATTCAGGATCCTCGAAACGGACCTCATGAAACTGACCATCATCTTCTTAGATATGTGCAACGCGCTCCGGCCTTTTTCCGTTATGCCGTAGTATATCTTGCCGCCCTTCTTCGCCGATGAAGCGACTTCTATGAAGCCGCCGTTCTCCAGGGATTTGATCGTATTGTAAATGTCATTCTTGCTCACATCCCTTAGCAGCGGATGCCTTGTCTTCCTTATCGAAGACAGCAGCTCGTATGGATAACTGTTCTTCTTGCTGATATGCCTTAGTATTATGAGGGTGAGTATGTTCTGCCGCATCTTCTTCCCTATGCTTGGCATCTCGTTCACGTCTATCTCGCATATCATGCAGTCACAATAAGGTTTGAATTCAAACCAATACTTATCTGGTGATAGGTATAAAAACAGTGCAGTCAGATTGCCCGCTCCTGGGAACGGAACGGGAGGATATTCGTTCCCGTTTGAAACAAATAATATGAGAACCCATCCGAACACGCGCCGCATGCGCTTATATTACTTATTCTTCTTTTCCGATTCCTTTATCCTCTCAAGCCTCTTCAATTCGCGATGGTACAGATATGCCCTTGCCGCAGCTAAAATCGCAATCACTCCCAACCCCTCTGGTACTACAAAACCTGCTTGTGGCGGGTACTGGAGAATGAGTAAGGATTCGAAGACAGCCATGAAAGATGCAGACACAGCAATACCGACGCTAAGGCCTTTATACATGTCTGTCTCCTCAATCTTCTCGTCGGTGCTCATGTGTTTGTATTCCTCCTTGTGGTTCCTAATATGACTTATTATTCCTGCAAACATCCTCTTGTTTGCTGCGTTGCCCTCGGCGAAGGCTTTTGCTATTGGTGCATACAAATCTTCTTTCCAACGTATTTTGGGTTTTTCTCCTAATTCTTCTAGCACGGCTTTCCTATGCTCCATTGATTCTGCATATCTCCTTAGCCTCTCTTCCCTGAGCTCCGCCCTTTTTCTAATCTCCGAACTTTTTTCTTCAGGTTTTCTTATCTTCTCCATACAATCGCCCCTATTTCCTTATTCCTTTCCTCAACTCGTCTATTATCTCGCGCATCTCCGCGTATTCCCTTTTCTCTTTCGCCCCGAACGCTTCCTTGTTCATCTCCATCCTCTTCTCTATCGCATTGAGGAACCTGTCAAACTCCTCCGTTTCCTCGACAACCAGCTTCAGCACGTGCTTGTCCTCTGAGAGAAGGCTGAGAAGCTTGAGTATCTCCTTGTCCTCCCCGGCTTCCTTCGCGTCCTTGGCCGAACGTTCCCTTATGTGCGCCATGACCCGCTCTATCCTCTCCGTGCTCGCATCCCTCTCGTTTATGTTCATTACATCCTTTACGCCCTCGGCCAAGTCTTCTAGCAGGGAACGCAGATGGCCGAATAGATCCTTCAACGTCAGTTCGGTAAGATTTACCTCCATAACAACACCATTCAGCCCCGTACTTCCATGCGGTCAATTCTTTCTGCGCATTCAGACACAAATAATTATCTGTGCCTTAAGTATAAATAATTGCTCATAGCGCAGTAAACCTGACGCATGGCGGACTTAATGCCTTTATTCCTTCAGCATCTCGAGCATTGATACGAGGATTATGTTGGACAGCACGCTGTCTACCAGCGAAGCCTTGCCGGTTGCCTTGTGCTTCTGCGCGTACATCTCTAGGGACCTCTCCACTGTTTCCCTGTGCTCAGGGAAGTTTATGGCGTATCTGCCATATTTCATGAGGTTCCTTCTGAGGCTCCTGTCCGAGGATTCCAGAACTCCAAGAATCGCATTCTCCTTGTCTTCCTTTCCGGAGAGCGACTCCAGCGCAAGAATTTCCACATCCTTCTCGAAACTGCCTCTGACTAGTTCCTTGTAAAAGGATACCATTCCCAACCCCCATATCTCTTTCTGCATTTCTTCTATAAATATCTTCTGTCCAACATCCGTAAAATAGGATTGAAACTTCCACTATCTGCACATTTACTACGGTAAAAAATTTTTAAAATCCCGGATTTTCGGGGATTATGAGTCCTGATCTTCGACCGTTTCCAGCCGTTCCACACCGTTTACGTGAGGGTAGTTTGCAAGAACGCGCAACATCCTATATTTTAATGTTTAGCGCGACGAAGTTAAAGAATAACATATTGAGTGCATGGCGAGGATGAGAAGCAAGAGGAAGAGACCTGAGCGCGAGGAGCGCCAGCTCAAAGAGGCCCGGAAAATAGAGGAAGGGGTGTTCGAGAACAGGACTCTCATGAGGCTGCAGAAGCTGTTTACCAAAGGCATAATATCGAAGCTTGATTTCGTAATAGGCACAGGCAAGGAAGCCGACGTATATCTGGCAGATGCTGGGGAGAAGATGAGAGGCCAGTTCGTGATAGTCAAGATATTCAGGGTAGAGACGTCGTATTTCAGGAAGAGGGAGGATTACATAATAGGCGACCCCCGCTTCAGGGGGGTGCGCATAAGCCTTGCTAACCTTGTGAACGAGTGGTGCAAGAAGGAGTATGCGAACCTTAAGATCGCGGAAGCGGCAGGAGTGCATGCGCCCAGACCATACCTCTTCAACGGAAACATAATAGCCATGTCGTTTATAGAGGACAATGGAGCGCCTGCGCCCAGGCTCAAGGATTGTGCATTGGAGGATCCAAAAAAGGTCCTGAGAGCCATACTCTCGGACATAAAGAAGCTGTACAAGGAGGGGATGGTGCATGCGGACATAAGCGAGTACAACATACTCATGAAGGAAGGCATGCCATACCTGATAGACTTCGGGCAGGCGGTGCTTCTGGAGCATCCGAGAGCAGCAGAGTTCCTTGAGAGAGATGTGAACAATATAATCGAATACTTCAGCAGAAGATATGGTCTTGATGCCAATTCGGATCTGGAATTGGGAGAGATTGTCAAGGGAAAGAAGGATTTGTAGACAACTTTTTTAAACAGGAGCGTTCATCATTCATATATGGAGAAGAGGCAGGAATCAGTTAGGGATACTATACGGGAGGTCAGGAGGAAGGAAGCCAACAAGAATACGCATACTGTTACGACGCACGAGAAGATTCTGGTAGACGCCCTTATAGACAACAAAATTGGAGCGTATTTTGAGGTGTATAAATTCCCAGGAATGGAAAGCGGGAAGAGCAAGCACGGCAAGACGCAGAAGAGGCACGTGTACTTCCCGGATATCATAGCCTCGTTGAAGGTTGATGGAAAGCTGGTATTAATAGAATCGCACGGCTTGCACGAATTCGGAGTAGGCAATCTTAAGAAAGGCGAGTTGGGCAGCAATCAGATAGAATACCTTAAGAAACTCAATGATATAAGGAAGACTTACGGGTTTTATGTGATACTCGTGTCTTATACAGAACTTGATAGCAGCAAAGTGGAAGGCACATATGTGGATGAATATTGGCACATACAGAAGAAAGAAAGGAGCGGACTTGACGAGAAGGAATTTATAGACGGAAAGGTCAAGCAACTCAAAGGCAAGGATGATACCGAGGTGCTTTCTGCCATCAGGACGGAGAAGGAGATGGTGAAGAGGATTAGGGAAGCGCAGCGAATCGCATCGCTGGCTGATGCTGAGAGACCGGACAATGAGTTATATGGCCACAAGGACATATGGAGCCGGATTACGTCCATGCTTGCCGAGAACGGCGTTTCACTATACAAGGATAACGCCTTTTACGATGGTATTAGGAATAGGGCTTATAAACCGTCTTTTGCCACTTCCCTCTTCATCGATGGCAGGCAGGTAGTCTTCGATATCAGGAATAAGATAAGGACAAGGGATCTGATGCTGATAAAAAACGTGCGCGAGGAATATGGGCTGTATCCCGTACTTGTCACAGGCAGGCCCGGGGATTTTGCCTGGTATTTCGTCAACGAGCATTGGTCGTCAGGAGAATTGGGGGGCGACGGGCTCGGATGCAAGATTTCCGGAATTCTTGCAAAGGCAGAGAAAAAGGACGGCAGCTCTGCCGAACAGGAGCTGTTTAAAAGAATCGCGAGAAGCAAACGGAACGCATCCAACGAATCGATGGGGAAAGCCAGTTAAGGTATCGTGTAACCTGCCTGCTTAAGCCTGTCCCTGTCCATTATGCTGTATCGCCATATTATATCGCCGCGCTTGTCCCCTTCCACGGACCACGGCTTTATCAGGACTATGTCGTTCTCTTTTACCCAGAATCTTCTCTTGAACTTTCCTGGTATGCTGCACACGCGTTCGTTGTTGTCCGAGCACCTCACTGAGAAGTTTGCTGCGCCAAGACTCTTTGCTACGGTACCTATTACCTCGCCTTCCTTGGGCACGGGCATGCTTGGCTGGACTTGGCCAGGCCTTCCCCTTCCCCTGAACTTCCCTCCTCCGCCCCTATGCTTAAAATATGCCATTGCAAACACTAATAGTACTTAACCGCGTATCTTGCGCCACACGCCTCGCAGACAAGCGTAGCAAAGCCTCTTGACACTGATTCCGTGTGTGTATCCGGCTTGTGGCATTCCTTGCATATTATGTATGATTCAAAGAACTTCCTTATCTTCGAGTTGAGCTCGTTTGCGTTAATCTTTGCATGTATTACAAGCCTCTGGTCCTCTACGGTTATGTGCGCGGCCAGCTCCTTGGTAAGGTAGTTGCTTATTTCCTTCCTGTCCCTCCTCGCAACCTCTGCTATCTGCGAGAAGTTCCTCAGCAGGGTGTTGTTGCCCTGTATTATTGAATCTGCTTCCGGCATCTTGAAATCCGCATGCTCTTCGCTAAGCCCAGGTAATTTCGAGAATGCGCGATCCAGCAATTTTTCGTATTCTGTTGTCAGGATTATCAACTTATCTCTTATGGAGATGGCTGTTTATATAGCTTTCTCAGAATTGGTGAATCCGGATATGGCGCAGGAATCATCTGCCTTCTTCCAGTCTCTCTGCTTCTTCCTCTATCTCGTCGGCATCGACGTCAAGCCTGCTGAGACCATAATGCCTTGCCAATTCGGCTGTTTTGCGCAGCCCTCCTGCCCTCACCTTCTTGCCATAGATCCTGTCGTTTTTATAGTAGGTTCTGCGCAACGCCACCTCATCCATATGGAATCTTTTTGCTTCTTTCTCCAAACCAATCTCTTCAGCGAACTCCGCAGCAGCCCTGGCAAAATTCGATGCGCCAAAATAAGTCTCTGTATCCATCGACTCCTTTTTCTTTTCCAGAAGATCCCTGGCACGCTGGATGCCGTCTGCCTTGTAAGAGCTTGCCAGATGCTCGCTAACTCCTGGCAGTTCCAGCCTCTTCTCGGTTATCTCGCGTATCTTTCCAATGCTTGTGGCATTGTCGAGTTCATTTGAAAGTTCAATTCCGGCAGCGTGAGCCCTAATCTTCCCTTGCCCGGACATTTCATGGCTCGCCTGGGCCTTTTTTTCTTTGGTTGAAATCGCCATAACCTCACTTATTATATTATGTTTATTCCCTATTAAAGCTTTTGCCTGCATTCGTATAGCATCATGGCATTGCGGTGTTTTCATGATGAGGCTGTCTAAAACTTCTGGAACTGGGGGAACTATAAAAAACGATCCGGAAAGCTTTGTCGTAGAGGAGATAACAGGAAACGGAACCGTTCTTGCGCTTGGGAAGACGTTTGCCGCAGGGGATCTGGGGGAGGAAACGGATGCCGGTGGGAAGTTTACGCGGTTTGTGATGCAGAAGAGGAACTGGAATACGATAGGCGCCATGAAGGAAATCGTCAAGAGGTTTGGAAGGGGAATAAAATCGGCAGGCTATGCGGGCATGAAGGACAAGATATCTGTCTCTACGCAGCTGGCAAGCGCATTCGGAATAACTCCGGAAGAGATACTCAAGATCAATGCAAAGGACATAACGATAAACGGGGCGTGGCGGTCAAAGGAAGGAGTAAAGATCGGCGGACTGCTGGGAAACCGCTTCGGGATAATTATATCAGATGCAGAGAATCCGGACAATGCTGGCAAGGTGTTTGAGGAATTGGATTTAAGGATGCCGAATTATTTCGACAAGCAAAGGTTCGGATACAGGTTAAACAATTTCAGAATAGGCCTGCACATTATGCGGGGGGAGTTCGAGGATGCGGTAATGGACTTTCTGACGTGCATCGACAACGAGTCAAATGAGGATGCCAATGCGGCAAGGATCTCGCTTAGGGAGAGCATGGATTTCAAGAAAGCCATTTCCGAATTCCCCAGATTCCTGAACGGCGAAAGGACTGTGCTTGATTATCTGGCCAAATACCCTACAAACTACGCCAACGCAATAAATGCGCTTCCTAGGGGGTTGTCGATAATGTTCATACACGCCGTAGAGGACGCGCTCTTCAATTTTACTGTAGAGAGCCAGATAAAGAACGGGGGTTTCGATGATGCGGTTTTGAGATGCGGGACTAATTTCTATGGTTTCCCGGACATATCTACTACGGTAAGCTGCGGTTCTGGCGATGGCAGAAATCTTCCTTTTCCTGTTGCAAACATCGTAGGCTATGAGACAAGGGAGGAGTATCTTTCAGGTTACGAGAAAGAAGCGTTGGACAGGATAGGAGTTACTAAGGAAATGTTCAGGGTCAAAAGACTTCCTCATCTTGGAATGAGGGGTTCTTTCAGGCCGCTGCTCTCTACATTCGTGAATCCTTTGGTATCGAGAGAAGGAAACGGCTTGCGGGTAGGTTTCTCGTGCCCGTCAGGAACGTATGCAACAATACTTATGGACGAGATAATCAAGGCACGCTCGATTGGGCTAAATGCTATCGCTCCTGAACTAGCCAGTCCCTGAGAGCAGGCGGCTTATCCTTATTATTTTCGCGTAAGCGTCTGTTTCTATTTTCTTTAGCTTCTCCCTGATCTTACTTTCCATGTCAAGGTTCATCGCCAGGCTAGTCGCATGCATCTGATCTCGATATCTGCTGCCGAATACTTCGGCAAACGCCTCTTTGACCGACTTTTCGGTCGTTTCTGGAGAATCTAGGATTTTATATATGGCTTTCGTATCCTGATTCCGCAACGCTTCGGATAGCAACTTTGTCAGAGTCTCGGTGTCGGTTTTTGGGCCTTTGCCGATCTGTTTTCCTATGATGCTTGACATGGATTCACTTTTTACGCGTAATTTCCATCTTCTTTGACCGGTTAATATTTACAGCCAAATACTTTTATTAGTATGCGTGGCCGTATCTGTCTGGCTAAATTTCCAAATGCGACGACAAGGAAGGACAGGCCCAATGCCACCCCAGACGGCAAAAACCAAGTATATGCGGCTGGAGCATAAGCGCCGGAGTTGGGATTTCCATTCTCTTCCTGATTATTCCCTTCGGAAGCTTATTTTGAACCCAAAATGCTCGTAAGAGCAACCAGATCTCGAGTTTCGCCAATTGCTTTCTGGCGCGTTACCTGGTTCCGCCACTCCGGCAATATGTGCTCCGGCACTCGCAAGCTTTTTATTAGTTTAAAGATATATTTAAAGGTATATATCCGATACGTAAATCATTGTAGCATGTCATTGATAACGATGGAAAAAGAGGAAAATTCAAAGGCAAACGTGTTTTTTGATAAAAACAGGGGTGGCAGGCTCCTTACGGTAATACTGTTTCTCGTTCTCTCTGTGGCAGGTTTTGCCTTCTCCATATACCTGTTCTACATATCGAACAACCTTTACGATTATGCGCTTGCAGTGTCGTTCCTAGCACTCTCGCTGGTCGCATGTTTCTTCAACATTTATGCAGCACATTGGTACTACAAATCGTATTTCTATGACGAATACTTAGCCAGAATAAAGAGGCACCTGAAACCCTTAAGGACCCTGCCTACGGTGGCCATAGTAATGCCAACATACAATGAGGACACAGGGGAGGTGAAATCCAATCTCGCCAGGCTCAAGCAGATGGATTACCCGAAAAACAAGATGCACTTCTTCCTTCTTGACGACTCTACAGACAGGCAGGCAAATGCAGAACTCGAATCGTTCTGCAATGACATGCAGATTACATACATACACAGAGATGACAGGAAGGGTTACAAGGCAGGCGCGCTCAACAATTTCATGAGATACTCCGACGACGAATTTGTTGCCATATTTGATGCTGATGAAAGACTTACCAACACCGCATTCCTCAGGGACATTCTGCCTTATTTCCAGAACAGGAATCTCTCGTTCGTGCAGACAGAGAAGAGGTATGCGAAAGGCACCTTTTTCTCTGATACAGTCGACATATTCGACGCGTTTTTCTTTAAGTTCATAGAGCCTGCGCGCGCTCTCAACAATACGGCTGTTTTTGCTGGTTCATGTGGAATCATAAGAAAAACTGCCCTTGACAGGATAGGGGGGTTCCCTGAATACGTGATAGAGGATACGTTCTTCAGTTTCGAGTCGGATATGCATGATTACAAGAGCCTTTACGTGCCGAATGTCTATGCGCTTGGAAGGCCAATACTTACTTTCACGTCGCTCGTAAAGCAGCAGTGGCGCTATAATTACGGGGATACGCAGTTCATAAGCTATTTCCTCAAGAGGAACAGGGGGTCGAAGACCAAATCATTGGCGCACATGGATTACATAACGCACGGATTCGGGCTAAACTACATATCGGTATTCCTCATCCTCTTTACCATAGTCTCAATAGGGATAGTGTTCTCTAACGTGCCGTTCATACATCTTGACATCCTCAATGTCGCCACGTTCGCCAGTTTGACCAATGACTTTGAGATATTCGGATTCCTGGCTTTCATGCTGTCGATCTTCACGCCTGCGATAATATCAAAGATATACTTCAATTCGCTCAGGAAGGGCATCATGGTGTTCTTACTTAACTATGCCCTAGCCATAATAAGGACCAAAGCTGCAATAGCAACTTTCTTCAAAGGGAACCCTGGCGTGAATTGGAACAGATCGGCAGGAATCGGCAATAGGCTAGCGAATGCCGTATCGAATACCAAGGTGGAGCTTGCATTCTCTTCAATGCTCTTCGTGCTTGGGTACATGGCGTTATTGTTTTCAAACATAGCCGGCTGGATATGGCTGAGCTGGTATGGCATACTTTACCTCCTTGCAACTGTCTTCCATAGAAAGTACGGATGACTTGCGGTGATACTCGTGATTTATGCAAAGGTGCACAGCAGCAAAAACGGCGAGATAATAGCCATGTGCGATGAGGAGCTCCTGGGAAGGATCATCACTGACGGCAGGATAGAGATAAATCTTGATAAATACGCCGGGTTCTACAAGGGCAGCCTAGTGTCTGAGGAGAAGGCCGGATCGCTCATAGGCAATGACGTTTTCTCGGCAAATCTCGTAGGCAAGCGTTCGGTAGAGATATTCGAGAAGAAGGGGCTTGTCAGCGAAAGCCAGGTAAGGAACGTCGGTGGCGTGAAATTCGTCCAGATATTCAATCTTGACTAATGCACCTTCATTTGGAATTCTTCAGCTTCATTATTGCTGTGGCAAGGTCGCCGTCTGCATCTTCTATCGCAGACCTTATTTTTTCTTGGTCGTTTATCCCTGTCTGCGATGCTACAAAGTCTATATCGTCCTTGCTTATCTCCGGAAGAGCGTTTGGCTTCTCCGATATGCTTCCACTTATCTGGAACGTGGTGGTTCCCTGTGCGTTTATGGACATCACGTTAGGATTGTCTATGACTATGCTCATGTCCTTGCATTTTATGATTACCTGCTCGGCTTCTATCTCGCTGCTCTTTATTCCCATCCTATCCATCATGCTCTTCAGCACTTTTGGGTCTATGTTCGGCATCATCGAATCTTCCTCATCTTTTATTTATCGCTATTATTTTTCGACTATCCCGGGCACGTCGCCCTCCTCCTTTTCATCCCCTGAAGAGCCGTATCCGGCATCTGGTCCGTATCTTCCGGTGTTGCCGCCCTGCAATTCTGAACCTTCGCCCTGATCCGCATCGGAATCGGCTTTCTTCTGGTATTTCTTGTCTATCTCGGAATAGTCGTTGCTCCTGTACGAATAAAGCTCTGCCTGGTCCTTTGTTCTCTTGTAGTATACCATTGATATTATAAACAGCACAAGGAGCACTGCCTCCCCTATGACCAGATAGTTCTGCGTTGATTCCATGTGCGCAAGATAAGCAGTCTGGTTTGTGTTGGATCTTGACGTGTTGAGCTTTGATATCTCGGCCTGCTGCGCGTTAAGAGCGCTCTCGAACCCAAGTATTGTTCTGTTCAGGTTCGCCGGCAGTG
>JAJYVZ010000016.1 GCA_021791725.1 Microcaldota archaeon
CTATGTCCATTGCGATTATGTTCCCTGCGGTTATGTCCCATGCGGCTATGTCTTGTGCGGTTATGTTCCCTGCGTCTAGGTTTCTTGCGGTTATGTTCCCTGCGTGTATATCCCATGCGTCTATGTTCCCTGCGGTTATGTCCATTGCGGTTATGTTTCCTGCAGTTATGTTCCATGCGGATATGTCGTTTGCGTTTATGTTTCCTGCGGCTATGTTTATTGCGGTTATGTTCCATGCGTGTATGTTCCATGCGGATATGTCCCTTGCTTTTATGTTTCCGTTCACTGTAAGGTTGTATATATTGCCGTTTTTGCCGAGAATCGATCCATGGACTTCTAGTTCCTCGTCAAATACCGTGTCATCGTCTAATATCAGGTTTCCTTCTATTATTTTCGTCATATCGTCACTTGGTTTAATTGCACGTATTTTGTTTGTTTTTTCTACTATTTAAAGCTATTTGGGGATTCGTTTTCACTTCAGTTTTTCTGATAATTTATCCGGCTTTTTGCCGCGGAGAACCTGGCCGTACGCATTGCATGCTTCTTGTTTTATGAACTGACTGTTGTCTATGGTGGACTTATCGTATGTCAACCGGTTATTGATAACTTTTCTTGCAGTTAATGTAGAATCTGGTTTTTGCTCCAGCTTCTCGCAGAGTATGAAAGATGCATCTATGTTCCATGCGGTTATGTTCCATGCGTTTATGTCATCTGCGTTTATGTCATCTGCGTTTATGTCCATTGCGATTATGTTCCTTGCGGCTATGTCTTGTGCGGTTATGTTCCCTGCGGTTATGTCCCATGCGTTTATGTCTTGTGCGGTTATGTTCCCTGCAACTTTAAGTTCGTATTTATTGCCGTTTTTGCCGAGAATTGAGCCGTGAACTTCCAGGCTCTCGTCAAATACCGTGTCCTTGTCTAATATCAGGTTTCCTTTTATTATTTTCGTCATATCGTCACTTGGTTTAATTGCACTTATTTAATATGTTTTTCTACTATTTAAAGATAGTTGTAACAGTTTAATGCCCTTCGGTTACCCTGGTTGAAACTGCCGGTATTCGCATGCAGATAAAACCTGTGTGCATGCGAAGCCTTAAAAAGAAAGCTTATAAACCTGCAATGCCTATTTTATGTGAGGATTATGCGCATGGGAAGCGGCGGTTATGGAGATATGCAAAAACTCCAGAGCACGACGGAGTTCCTGTCCGTGTACGTCGTAGTGTTGATCATAATCTCGCTCGTCTTCGTATTCCTGTTCTTTTCGTCGCCTCCGCAGAGGATTATTCCTACAATGTGCACATTCACCTATGGCGTACAATGCGACAACATTGTGTTCGGCCAGTCTAACTCGCTTCCTTCCGTGCTGCTTATCCTCTCAAGCTCGCAGAGCTATCCTGTCGCCAATCCGTATGTTTTCGTAAATTATACAGGAGAGCGCATCAAAGGCACCTGCGAGCCTGATTTTGTGCTTCCTGGAGGGTCCATGCTGTGCAATGTCACGCTCTCTGGCCAGGCATCAGGCCAATCGTCGTTGGCAGGAAGCCTTTATCTTGTGGACTCCGTATGTCCTAACGGAAACGCGATGACCTGCACAAACTCTCCGAAGCAGGTATACAGGGGAACGTTCTCCTCTTATCAGACCGCATTCTCTGCGAACCAGCCCGTAATAAGCCTTTCCATAGCTACATATCCGCTTCCGCAGACCAATAGCAGCAGGGTAATACAGCTTGTCTCAAACGCAAAGCTAAAAGGGCGAAACGTGATAGGCGCAACAGTGAGCATGTCAGCCAATTCCATAGCGGCGACGCTTGTTCCGATAGATGCAAATACAGACGCGAACGGCGACGCGACCTACGACGTGGTAGTAGGCGGCTCATTCTCGGGCAGCATATCTGTTACAGCATCGCTCGCGACGGTCTCAAACACGATAACGCTGGATTTCGCATCTGGCGCATAGTCGCAGAACGCGGCAGGGGCCGCATCAGCCGCGCCAGAAAGCCGCATAAATCTCCAAAGCATAAGGATGCAAAATCGCAAAAATTTAATAATGTTGGCATGCAATTATGTATGCTTCTTATCGAGTGAATATCAGAGAAGTCAATATATGGTGTTTTCATGGGAATGTACAAGTATGTGAGCCTGACCTTCCAGAACGAGTACAAGAACAGGGACGAGAACCTGAGGAACAGGATAATCGCATGGAGGAACGAGCCTGCAGTGAACAGGCTGGAGAGGCCGACAAATATAGCAAGGGCAAGATCCCTCGGCTACAGGGCGAAGCAGGGCATAGCCGTTGTCAGGGTAAAGGTCGGAAAGGGGCTTAGCAAGAGGGAGAAGCCCCACAGGGGAAGGAAGCCGTCGAAGAACGGAAGGTTTTATGCATACAAGAAGTCGCACCAGGCGATGGCGGAAGAGCGAGCCGCGAGGAAGATGCTGAACTGCGAGGTGCTGAACTCATATTATGTGGGAGAGGACAGCCAATATTCTTTCTACGAGGTAATACTTCTTGACAGGGAGAGAAGCGGCATTGTGAACGACAGAAGATACGCGGGCGTTGTCTCGCAGAGGGGAAGGGCATTCAGGGGCTTGACAAGCGCAGGCATGAAGCACAGGGGAATGGCCATGAAAGGCTTCGGGAGCATGAGAAACAGGCCCAGCTCACGGGCAAACAGAGCATGATCTTGCCATGGAGAAGAATGCCACGATAATAATCAACGGAAGAGTGCAAGGCGTAGGCTACAGGGAATTCGTACGGAAGAATGCCGCGCTCTTCAAGGTATCAGGATCTGTCAGGAACCTGAACGACGGCAATCTTGAGATATTCCTCAACGGCGACGCGTCAGAGGTGGACAGGTTCGTGAAATTTTTGGAAGAGGGAAAGCCAGGGGCGGCAAACGTAGAGCACATGGACGTATATTATGAGGGGCACAAGAAGCACAGGGGAAGGTGGATGCAGCACATAGACGGCTTTTACATAGACTGGAAGAACGCTGATTGAGGCCATGGCATGCACCGCGGCGATATAAATATTTATATAGATGACGATTCTAATGATTCCGGAGCTATCGTCTCCTTGATGAACAAGGGTGCAAGGTACAAGAGGAGCAGAATAGAGATAAAAGGAGGAAAAGGCGCCATAAGGATATCGGTAAGGGCAAAGGACCTCACCGCATTGATCGCTTCGATGGGCAGCGCCATAAAGCAGCTGTCCATAATAAGCGGGACCGAGGATTTCGTAGCGTCTGAGACTGGAAGCGATAAAAATAAAAGAGGATTAGGATAAATTAAGAAGACAAGAGAAGTGTGAAACATGAGAAGAGGTTCCCTCGAGTACTGGCCGCACAGGAGAGCGCACGGGCAGCTCCCAAGGGTAAGGAGCTGGCGCGAGGACGAAGAGGGTTCATTTTCGGGGCTTGTGGCATTCAAGGCAGGAATGACACACGTCGGCATAATGGACGACAGCCTTGCGCCGTCAAAGGGAAGCGAGGTTATAAAGGCGGTCACTGTGCTAGAAGTGCCAAAGACATACGTATACGGAATAAGGTTCTACAGGAAGAACCATTACAACTACAAGAATTCGGCAATGGCGATATACGATGAGACGCTTGCCGCGAACCTTGGCATTAAGAAGGTGAAGCACGGGAAGTCGGAGCTGCAGGGGATAAGGGACAGGCTCGGCGAGTTCTCTGACGTCCGTGCGCTTATGTTCGCCCAGGCGTCAAGCCTCTCGTTCGGCAACAAGAGGACAGTGAGATTCGAGATACACGTTGGGGGAAAGGGCATAGGAGAGAAGCTCGCATTCATAGAGGGCTGGCTTGGAAAGGAGGTAAAGGCAAGCGACATAATAAGGGAAGGGGAGTACGTAGACATATCAAGCATATCAAAAGGAAAGGGGTGGGCAGGAGTGATAAAGAGATTCGGCGTCGCAAGGCTGCCGAGAAAAGCTACGAACAAGGTGAGGCACGTAGGCACTCTCGGGCCATGGCACCCCCCAAAGGTCACGTACATGGTGCCGCAGTCAGGCCACCTAGGATACAATTACAGGACAGAGCTGAACAAGCGCGTGCTCAAGGTCGGAACGCAGGCAGACGCCAATTCGGTCAATCCGTCGGGAGGATATGTAAATTACGGGAACGTAAAGAACGACTTCATAATGATAGCCGGGTCGCTTCCGGGATCGTCAAAGAGGCTGGTCAGGCTGAGGAAGGCGCTTAGGAACGACGCTCCGGCGAAGAAGATCGAGATCACTTATATCTCACTGACCTCAAAGCAGGGTGCATGACGATGAATGCCGATGTATACAATATAGAGGGCAAGCAGATAAGGAAGATGGAGCTTCCTAAATTATTCAACAATGATTACAGGGAAGATCTGGTAAGAAGGGCAATACATGCGGAACAGAGCCTTAGATACCAGCCCCAGGGCCACTATCTCCTCGCAGGTTTCCAGACAACTGCGGTATACGTAGGCACTTATTCTGGATACAGAAGCGGAAGGCACAAAGGAATAGCGATAAGGCCAAGGCAGAAGCTCGCGGGGGGAGCCATGGGCGATGTGAGAAGGATACCTTCAAGTACAAAGGGGCACAGGGCGCACCCGCACAAGATAGAGAAGAGGCTCGCAGAGGGAATAAACGCAAGGGAGTACAGGAAGGCGCTGGAGAGCGCGGTAGCGGGAACGGCAAAGGAGATGGTAAGGTCCAAGCACATTATAGAAAAGCAGAGGCAGCTGCCGATAATAGTTGAGGACGGAATTGAGGAACTGTCGAAGGCAAAGGACGTTTACAATATGCTGAAGAATCTCGGCCTTGAAAAGGATATAGAGGAATCGAAGAAGCCAAGGCTTAGGAAAGGGCTTGCAAGGTCTTCCAGAAACAGGAGATTCAGGAACTCCGTGCTCATAGTGGTGAACGGCGACAGGAAGGTAAACGCGGCGGGAAGGAATATAGCCGGAGTAGATGTGTGCAGCGTAAACGAGCTTAGGGCAGAGAAGCTAGCCCCGGGGGCTACGCCAAGGATAACGGTATGGAGCGAGAGTGCGGTAAAGAACCTGGAAGGTGCGATAAGCAAGGCCGAATTAGGCAGATGATGATAAATATGGATGGAGGCATAAACGTTCTCAGGTATCCGGTGGCTACCGAAAAGGCGGTGAACATGATAGAGAAGAAGAATATTATAACTTATGTTGTAGATTTAAGGGCAACAAAGAAAGACATAAAGTCCGCGTTCGAGTCAATGTTCAACGTGAAGGTATCGAAGATAAACGTGATAAGGACACCGCAGAACTTCAAGAAGGCGTTCATAACCGTAGGAAAAGAGAGCAAGGCCAGCGACATAGCGCTTAAGCTCAAGCTTGTATGACATTAATCTGGTGAAAAAATGAAGATTAAACTGATAAAGGACGGAATGGGCAGGAGAGAGCTGGAATTGCTCGAAACCGCAGCCTGCGTAAAGAACGGAAAGGAGGCATTCTCAACCCTGGATCACATGGTGCGCACATCCCAGATATACGCGTCACTCGCAATAAAATATCCTGAGATCCTCAAGATTGCTGATGAGAATGGCTCGACCATAGCGCATACTATGACCTATGTCTCTCCGACTTCTGCCATCGAACTTATGGAGTCGCATCCTGAGCTTCTGCCGCTTGCGGACAAGAACGGCAGGACAGTGGCGCATGCAATCGCAATCATGCCTATACACGCGATGAAATTAATAAACGCGCATCCTGAGCTTCTGCCGCTTGCGGACAAGAACGGCGTAACTGTCGCGCATGCTGCAGCCGCAGCTTCGGGAAAGACACAGATGACGATAACGCAATTACATCCTGAGCTTCTGCCGCTTGCGGACATTAAGGGAATTACCGTCGCGCACATCGTTGTCGCATATTCTCGTGAAGCCACAATGGAGATAATAAAGAACCATCCGGAACTTCTGATGTGCAAACGCAACGGCTTCTATACTGTGGCATACGATGCCTGTAAATTCGAAGAGGCGGTATTGGCCATGCTCGAGTGCAGACGGTTTGACGTGTTCAAAGGCACGCACGGGAAGGCTTTGATAGAGACTGCAATGTCATACCACCCCAAACTTAAGGAAAACGTTATGCTACAAAACATTCTTGCAGAACTGTACAAGGAGGAAATGCTGGATATCCTCAGGAAGCAATAAACATGTGTTTGTGATATTTTATGGGAAAGAAACTCAGGCAGCAGCGAAGAGGAAAAGGCGGGAACGTATTCGCCAAACCGTCGCACAGGTTCAAGGCCGACGTAGAGTTCAAGCCGATAAAACAGGGAAGGTTCTTCGGCGAGGTAATAGAGTTCATAGACAATCCGATGCACACGGCTCCGCTCATGCTCATACGGTACGACGATTACAAGGAGAACATTCTGCTTGCTCCGGAAGGCATAAAGATAGGGGACAAGATACAGGAAGGGACAGAGGCTTCGGCAGGGCTGGGCCACGTGCTGCAGCTGGGAACCATACCTGAGGGTATGCCGGTATACAATGTGGAGCTTAGGGCAGGGGACGGGGGCAAGTTCGTGCGCGCTGCTGGAAACTACGCTACAGTAGTATCGCACAGCGGCGCTACAACCAGCGTGAAGCTGCCTTCAAAGAAGGTCATAGAGTTAGACAACAGGTGCAGGGCGCAGATAGGGGTCGTTGCCGGAGGAGGAAGGACTATGCAGCCCATAATGAAGGCCGGCAAGAGCCATTACATTATGCATGCTACAAACAGGAAGTGGCCTGTGAACAGGGGGGTCAAGAGCAACCCTGTGGACCATCCGTTCGGAGGGAAGCAGCACCACAAGGGATTCTCGAGCGCCATATCGAGGAATGCGCCTCCGGGAGCAAAAGTGGGTCACATAGCCGCAAGGAGGACCGGAAGGAAGAAGAGAGGATGATAGAATGGCAAGGGCATATTCGTTCAGAGGAAGATCGGTCGAGGAACTGCAGAAGCTCAGCATGGCCGACTTCTCCAAATTGCTTAAGGCAAGACAGAGAAGGAGCATCAAGAGAATGGGCGCGAAGTACAAGGCGCTGGTCAAGAAAGCAGAGAAGATAAGAAATGACGGCGGAAAGAAGGCGCTCAAGACCCACACAAGGGAAGCCCTGATACTTCCGCAGTGGATAGGCATGCACTTCGGCGTGTTCAACGGAAAGGAGTTCAAGGATCTGCTCATAACCCAGGAGATGATAGGGCACAGGCTCGGCGAGTTCGTGTTCACCACGAAGAGGGTTCTGCACTCGGCTCCCGGGATAAGGGCAACAAGGGGAAGCAAGTTCCTGGCGGTGAAGTGATGAAGTACTCGTTGAACCTGAAGATGAATCCAGAGGACAGGGACGAGGTAGTGCTTGCGCAGAGATACGACATAAATGCCAGCTATAAGGACCTGTGCGCAGTATGCGACTCGATAAGGTACAGGAACGCCATGGACGCAATGAACATACTTGACAGGACGGCGAACATGAGCATGCCCATAGAGTACAGGAGGCACAACAAGAGGATGGGCTCAAGGCACGAGCTAGGCGGAAGGAAGGGCGCATTTCCGCAGAAGGCGGCAAAGCAGGTAAGAATAACACTTGTCAACGCACTCGCAAACGCAACAAACAAGGGAAAGTTCATAGACAACATGGTCGTGGTGCACGCCACCGCAAACAAGACAAGGATAGAGAGGAGATACCCGTCAAAGGGAAGCCTTGCATGGGGAAGGGGCATGTACGGAAGGAGCGCGATGATGCACAGCGACCTCGAATACGCAAAGGTCGAGATTGGCCTTGCATACGACGATTCGAAAGTGCTTACCGGCAACATGAAATATTTCATAAACAGGTACAGGAGAAGGGAGAAGAAAGCGGAAGGCAGGAAGGCGGCAAAGCCAGCAGCGCCAAAGGCGGAGCAGAAGAAGCCAGAGGCCCAAAAGAAGGAAGTGCAGCAAAAGAAGGCCCCAGTCAAGAAGGAAGCGGAGCATGCCGAGCAGAAGAACAATGAGGCAAAGGGCAAGGCCGCAGAGGCAAAGGAGAATAAACAAAAGCAGGATAATGTATAAATACAAGAAAGAGAGAAGATTGGTTGCATGGTTGTTGAGAGAAAGTTCATAGACGACGCTCTGATAAAGATAAAGATATCAAAATATCTTGAGAAGCAGCTGAGCAAGGCGGGATTCTCAAGAGTCGACATCCAGAAGACCCCGATGATAACCAGGATAACAGTATACGTGACGAATCCCGGAAGGGTCATAGGCAGGGGCGGAGAGACCATCAATCTCCTTACGGATACACTGAAGATGGGCTTCGGGATAGAGAATCCTCAGATAAACGTCGCAGAAGTGAATAATCCCAGACTTGAGCCGAGGCTTGTCGCCAAGTACATAGCAAACTCCCTTGAGAGGAATGCGAACGCAAGGAGCATACTGCATTCGACCATAAAGGACATAATGTCGAACGGCGCGCTTGGCGCGGAGATCATCGCGGCAGGGAAGCTCGCGGCAAAGGGGGCGCGCGCAAGATCCATAAAGATAAGGCTTGGATACATGCCAAAGGCCGGCGATTCCACGAACCTGGTCGACGAGGCGAAGGTCGCGGCTTATCCGAAGTACGGGGCAATAGGCATAACCGTAAGGATAGTGCAGCCGGGAACGGTATTCCCAGACAGGGTCATCAAGGAGATAGCGCTGCCGAAGAACATAGCGGCAAGATAAACAGGATACTTGGCGAATTTAATGGCAAAAACAATCAGGAAAAACCCAGAGAGCATAAAAAGACGGGCAGAAGGGATATCAGAGGGTGAGGTGCTATCCTATCTTGATAAATTATCATTAGAGAAGATGATAACACACATCCGGATATCAGAAGACCTGGCCTTTTTCCTTTTATATTATCATCCAGAATACCTTAAAAAGGCATCCAATAGCGGATATTCGGTTGCACACCATGCTGCCCTATATCACAGAAAATTCGCATACGAGATTATAGCCCAACCGCGATATTCCTATCTCTTGAAATTAAAATGGAAAGACGACCGTGATACCAACAAGACGTATACCGTAGAGGATACTATATTTAATATGTGGGGTTTAAGCCGTTCGGCGAAGTTACTAGACTCCAACCATACGATTGCTGCTCTATTAAGGAACGCATCCATGCGATTAAGGAACGCATCCATGCGCGATGGGAATCCAGATCTTTTCTATCATGCAGTTGCTGCTCTATTAAGGAAAAAAAGCCATCCAGAAACTTCCAAAAATAGCTGTAAATTAACGCGGGATAAAGATTATGTTTAAGATGTGGTGCATTTGAAGATAAGAGACATACGCACATTGCCGACTGACTCCCTAAAGAAGAGGCTGGACGAGCTGAACCTTGATATAGGGATAGAGAGAAGAAAGATAGCTTCAACAGGGGTATCGAGCAAGCGCGGAAACATAAGGCAGATGAAGAGGACGGTCGCAAGGATACTCACAGTGATAAAAGAAAGGGGTGCAAAATCCTAATGCCTGACATGTGTCCTAAGTGCGGACTTCCAAAGGACATCTGCGTATGCGACATTCTTGACAGGGAAACCCTCAAGAAGATACACGTGTTCACGGAGAAGAAGAAGTTCAGGAAGTTCGTAACCGTTGTCGAAGGGCTTTCCGGAGACGAGCTTGAGAGAACCTCAAAGGAGCTCAAGAGGATACTTGCTGTAGGCGGAACCTCGAAGAACGGAGTGATAGAGCTGCAGGGCGGCAATAAGGACGGGGTAAGGAAGGCGCTCATCTCGCTAGGATATTCAAACGAGAGCATAGACGTCACGTAACGCGCGGTAATGATGAACAGGATACTTTATCATGCCGTCGCCCTCTCGCTGCTTCTTATCTTCGCTTATGCAACTTACACTGCCAACATGCAGAGCGCAAGCAACAAGGCAGCCACGCAACTTGACATCGTACCCAGCAACCCTGCAAGATGCCCGATCTCTTTCGCGGTTGACAACAAGTCTTTCGCGATTAGCTCGTGCCAGATAACCGAGCAGGAGCTCGAGAGAGGGCTGATGAATGCTACCGTGACAAACAAGACGTTCATGCTCTTCGTCTTCGGCAATGAGGGCATATATCCGTTCTGGATGAAGAACACTTACTATCCGCTTGACCAGATATGGATATCGTCAAACGGCACCATAGGACGCATAGCGTACATAGCACACGCAGTCCCATGCATAGACTACGACAAGGCGCAGCTCAACTGCCCATTGTATGTGCCTAACGCAACTGCCGACTACGTAATAGAGGCAAGCTCCGGGTTTACGGCCAAGTACGGAGTGCATGTCGGAAGCGCCGTATCGTTCAACTACGGCTGATGGCAAATTATGTCATAGGAGATGAAATCCGCAGAAACTGTTCCTCAGATACTTATACTCCTGCTCCATTATCCCTCCGAGCGAGCCCTTCATGCCTTCCATTGCCTTGCAGAACTGCTCTTTCGAGATAAAGCCCCCATTAAGAACTTCCTGCACAATGCCCTTTCCACGATCGTCCTTATTCAGTGTAGATGCGACCAGCGCAAGGGCTACCCACGAATCGGCATCGTAAGGCTTTATGTTAACCGCAACCTTAAGGTCATGATAAGCCTCATCGAATCTGCTCAATACTATAAACCGCACTGCCCTGCAGTAATAATAAGACGGCACGTTTGGATTGAGCTTTATGGCCGTTCCAATATCTGCTACTGCGCTCTCGACGTCATCCTCGATGATACCCCTCTGAAAGTAATAATAGGCGTTATCCTTCCCGAACTTTATTGCCGTGTCCAGGTCTTTCATCGCATCGTCCTTGCGCCCGATCAGGAACAGCACCCGCGCCCTTCTGGAGTATATCTCGGGATCGTCGCGCTTTAATTCTATGGCTTTCTCGAATTCCTGCATTCCATCCTCTATTTTGCCGGCCTCAACCAGCTTCTCGGCCTTCATCGCGTATGACGTGCTGTTCTTCGGATCCACGCTTATGGCCTTATCGATCTCCTGCAGCGCTTCGTCATTCTTCCCCATGTTGGACAGGGCTATGCTTATCTCCTGGTATGGTGATGGGTCATTTGGCGTTATTCTTGCCTGTTCCCTGTATTCGTTTATTGCCTCGTCATACTGCTCCGAATCCATGAACGCCGATCCTATGAAAGCCCTGACGGCAGCGTCATCCTTCCCCAGCTCCCTGCCCTTCTCTGTCTCCAGGTTTCCCTCCTTCTTGCCCAATTCGCTCATTACCATTCCAAGGTATATGTGATAAAGGCCGTTCTCCGGCTCAAGTTCCACGGCTTTCCTGAATTCGTCCTCTGCCTGGTCATATTTCTTCCCAGAGAAGAGTTCCACCCCCTTGTCTGCATGTGATGTGGCAGATTCGTTCTTCCCAGCCTGTGCCGCAGGCGTTGCTGTGCCTGCAGTTCCTATCTTCTCCCCGCATGAAACGCAGAAATTTGCGCCGTCCTGGTTATTTGCACCGCATTTCCAACAGAACATAAAAACACACTCTATAATATATTTTAAAGCAACTTCATATAAATTCTTCTGAAAACCCCATGGCAGATGGTGCTATGACTGCTTTAAATTCTTTTCGTGAGAGTAATAACTGTGAACTATATGCCAAAACAGACTCAATCACCGATGGGCCACAAGAAGCTCGTCTTCACGCTGGAGTTCCTGGGCAGCGTGCTGTACCTCTGGGCAGTATTTGCCGGAGTGGAGAACTTCATCCCGTTCATCGAGACGTGGGGCGCAGGAAACATACTTCTTCCGCTGATATATGCAGGAGCGGTTGTAAGCACCATTGCGTTGTTCATCTCGAGCTTCAGCAACATGTGGCCGGCAGGCGAACCGCTTGCACACACGAGGGCGAAGGTATCGATGATAGCAACTACCGTTGCGGCATTCGCTCTGTTCGCGCTGACTGAAGGCACAGTAGGATTCTACATAGTGCTCATAGCCTTTGTGATCTCTTTCATGGCAAGCGGATTCGCTTACCTGATCTGAGTACAAGGCGCCGAAGCGCATTGGCTTGCGGTTCTCTGCAAGCCTTCCTTTGATTTTTTACCTTTTTCTAATCTTGGCTGAACACCTCAATGGCGAGGATGCCAAATAAGAATGGGCTTCCTGCGTCTGACGCTATATCGGCACTGCCCCTATGTAGCGTCCTATCAGGTATCCGGCAAAACCCGCCAACAGGCCTATTATAGCAAGCCGCAACCCGCTCTTCCATAGCGAACCTACAGTGGTCTTAGCTTCGTAATATCCTATCATAAAGAGGGTAATCCCGCTTATCACGACTGAGAGCAGCGCACCCATGCCTATGTCATGGGTGAAGAGGAACGGCACTACTGGAATTATCGACCCTATTATGGTAGAGAGGAGGACTATGACGAAACTGTTCAGCGGAGCGGATTTCTTTACCGGGGCAAGATTGAGCTCGAAAGACATCATGAACTCCAGCCAGGCCTTGGGATTCGACACTATCCTGTCTGTTATGCCCTCAAGCTCGCTCCCTTTATACCCCCATCTCTTGAATATGTCCCGCACTTCCTTCCTCTCGGTCCTTGGAACATCCGCCATCTCCTGCTTTTCACGCTCAACCTCTTTCAGATACTGTTTCCTTCTTGCAGAGGTTGACGTGTATGCCACCGCACCCATTGATATCGACTCTGCGCCAAGCGCCGCCAGCGCAGCCACGAAGATTATGCGTATGTCAGCGGTTGCCGCAGACACGCCTAATATTATGCCAAGCACATTCACCATTCCATCCTGCGCTCCCAGGATGAAGTCCGATAGGAATGTTGTCTTCGCATGCTGTTCATGCGAGATCTTGGAGATAGGAGATGTTCCCATAAAGCCAACCCGTCCAATAAAGTATTGATACACTCAATCTAAATAATATGCAGAGACATAAAGATATCATGCAGAAAAACCGCGAGCCGAGCGACTTCGACTACGTCCTTCCGGGGGTAAAGCGGAGAATCGAGAGCCACAACGGAAATGAGGGCTGGTCGTACGGCCTAAGGGTCAGGTTGGACAGGGTCCAAAGCTCATACGAAAACATACTCAAAGGCACATACGCGGCTATGGCCGGCATGGCATACCGGATAGACTATTCCATCATGCCCCACATATGCGTGAAGATAAACACTGGGCTGTCGGAGAGATCATATGACGGAGAGACGTATTCGTGGTTCATACACCCAACCAAGCTTAATTTCGAGCACATCATGTTCTTCGAGTATTACCTGAACGGAAAAAGGGAGGAAGACATGATCAAGATTCCGGATCTGGCGAAGAGAACCAATCCCTACATAGAGATAGAGATAAGCAATGTTAAAGGCGTATCTCAGACTGCAAACGCAATATGCATCGTTGAGGACATCTTCCATGAACTGAAGGAAAAGTACGAGGAAGGCAGCCTTGCAAGATTCAAGAGGGATTGACTCATATCGGACAGCCCCCGTACCTTGAGCCCGTAGATGCGTTGGTGAAAGTGGCTGAGCCAAGACCGTAGTTTATCGAAGTAAGCATCTTCAGCGAGCCGTCGCAATTATAGCCTACGGTATCCCCTATGCGAAGGGTTCTCTGCGTTCCCTGCATTGCTGCTAGAGGATAAAGCACATAAATAAGTCCGGTCACATTGCCAGGGTTCACATACTCTATCAAAAAATTGCTCACTCTCTGTCCCCTGTAGTATACCGAAGGCGCTCCAAGCATATACGTCGTGCCGTTTACCGTCTTCGTCGCGTTAGCCGCGCCTCCGAGGCCAGAGATATAATATATCGACATTACGGCGAATATCAGGATGATTGCGGCAGAGGCTGCCGCGGCTGCAGATTTAAGCGCCGTTCCAATATCTGCAGTCTTTTTCACTCCCAAATCTCTTTTCATGCAATCACATACCTAGATTATACGTGAATGTTCGGAAGAATACATGAGATTATACGCCTGTCATTCTGAACTCAAGTTCAAAATGGCAGGCCATAAATCCTTTTTTTAATTTATTTTTTTATTTTATTACATAACATTAAAATTCTAAACAGATTTGAGTCAAGATATTTAAATGCCTCTTCTTCTGTTACCCATTTAAAACCATCATGTTCAATTTCATCATTTTGTTTTATTGTAATCTGGAAATTTGAATTTATTTCGACAATAAAGTTTATGTTTAATGCCCCCTTATATCCTGCTTGTTCCCACATCTTTTTCGGATAGTTTATTAAAAAATTGTTGTGTGTTTCCCAAATTTTGATAATATCCTTTCTTACAATTCCACATTCTTCCCATAATTCTCTTATAACCGCGTCTGCATACGTTTCATTTTGTTTGATTCCCCCCTTCGGGAATTCCCAACCTACCCAATTTTTTACTCGGTGTAATATTAAAAATTCTCTTTTTGAATTAATTTCCCTGTATATTATAGCTTGTATTCCTTTACGGAATCCATAATCCATATTTATCATCATATCCTTATCTTATAATATTAGTAACTTGATAAATTTTATGTCTTTTCTTCTATTATAACCTTGAACGCAGGTTTCCTTTTCTCTTCATCTGTAAACGCCTGCGTCAAGGCGACAAGTATATGAAAATTAGAAGTTGGCAAATCGGCAAGCTTCGAGAGAAACAACGGCAAGTCGTTTTCAATGATTATGTATTGTCCTCATGAAAATATTCCACAATCTCAAATATCAACTTTCCATAGAAGCGCCTTGGCCGGGATTCGGGCCGCAGTGTCAAAATTTCATTTACTCGAATATCTTTTCATGGTGGCCGTAATCTTCGAGTATTACAACTTTCTTGTCCTCGTTGATGCTGTAAACCAAAACAAAGTGCTTGTCTATATGGACTTCTCTATAATTCTTCATATCGCTTCTCAATGGCTTAAATCTATAAGGATCTTCCAATATGTGCTCTAACTTCTTCACTATTATTTCAAGTTGTTTGGGATTCTTCCTTTTCAATTTTTCGAATAATTTGGCAAGGCGAGTATCCTCTTCTAAAGTGTAAACGGGCAGAAGATCACCAACTACCTGATGGAATACATTTTCTTAAAATCTTCTAATGTCCCTACCCTAATCTTATGGCCTTTCTCTATTTTCTTAAGTTTTTTCAAGAATGATGGCCGTACATGATGCTCAGAAATAAGATCCTCATACTCTTCTGCGAGCACCTCTATGGCTTGTGATTTGTCTTTGAGTCCAAACTGCGCTTTTATCAGTGCTAATAGCCTGTTCGTATCCTCATCTATATTTATCAATGCCTTAACCATATTCACACCGTATTAATGTCAAATTAATATGGCATTAATAGATATAAATATCTATGTTTCTGGTAGGGGTAGTAGGAAGTTGGCAACTCGGCAAGCTTCGAGAGAAACAACGGCAAGTCGTTTTCAATGATTATGTATTGTCCTCATGAAAATATTCCACAATCTCAAACATCAACTTTCCATAGAATCGCCTTGGCCGGGATTCGGACCCGGGTCTCAACCGTGACAGGGTTGCATGCTAGACCGCTACACTACCAAGGCATGCTCGTGCACCTGCAGCGATTCCCGTTGGAGCGACTCGAACGCCCAACCTGTCGGTATCTTCTTGACGAAGCATCAAACTACAGCCGACCGCTCTAGCCTTTGAGCTACAACGGGGTGGCAGGTGCAGAGAAATGTTATTGATGTCAGTATTTATATACTAACACCTAAATATAAAATTATGCCTGCGGAATCTAAGAATACAAAACAGCCGGCTCCAGGGGCAAGGAAGCCTGCGGGCCCCGATTCCCAAAAAGCCAGGCAGAAACAGGCGTATTTCAGGCAGGCGGAGCGGCCGCCCCATGTACACGCCGCGAAACATACTCTTACCCCGCTGTCGATGTACTGGATAAAGGACAAGATACGCGAACTCATATCCAACCCTAATTTTCCAGACTCAGTGGCCACGTCTTTCACGCTCCTTAGCGTGTCGCTCGCATTCCCCTTCTTTCCGATGCCCCTGCTTGCATTCCTTATCTTTTTGCTCTTCGCGGTGACCATGCTCCAGCCTTTCATAGGCCTCATACTCCTGCTGTTTGCCAGCATTCCGCTGCTCGCGTATCAGGCTCCGCTCATAGCGTGGCTGTTCCTGATACTCATGACACTGGCCATGCTTGCAGGCTACAAGCATTATCGCACCATAACCTTTACATACATGCTTGCCGCCCTGCCGCTCTCGCCGATAGGCGCGGTTCTCGAGATACCTGCCTTTGTGCTTACCGTGCTCACCATAGGGTTCAAGAGATCGGCAATAGCGATGGTAGTCGCAATAGCCCTTCTGGTCATGCTCTCCGGCATGACAGGCATACAGAGCTACGGCGCGATAGCCTACGACCCCTCGTCTGCTCATGCATACGTGATGAATTTCCTGAGTTCTGACATAGTCTCCCCAACCTCGCCGATCCCATCGCTCTCCCGGTTCACAGGCGCCTTGGGTTCGGCGCTCTCCGGGTTCTTCAACATAAAGACGTTCGGCTACATAATAATAGGAATACCCATATCCGCTTCGCCTTTGGGATTCCATACCCTTTCCATAATCATCCAGCTGTCCGTGTGGATCATAGTCACGTTCGTCATGAGCAACTACGTGCTGACAAGCAGGTCAAAGTTCAAGGGCACACAGGCAGGCGCTTTCGGCGCGATAATAGCCGCGTCATACATAATAGCGTCGTACTTAACGTATACGTCCTTCAGCCTGTTTCCGATGTTCGGCGTAGTGCTCGTAGTCCTCTTCCTGTTCATACTGGAGATGGAGGACATAGAGGTAGTCACAGCCATAAACGTCATGAAGCAGGACTTCAGGGGAAGGTTCGGCGAGGTCTTCGAGAACCTGACAAACGGGACGGACGAGCGGTTCGACTCCATAGCAAACTACGAATCAACAAAGAGGGAGATAAAGGAAGCGGTGCTTGCGCCGATAGAGCACAGGTCGCTTGCGGGTGCATACAACATAAAGCCTCCGAAGGGCATATTGCTATTTGGCCCTCCCGGAACCGGAAAGACGCTGCTTATGCGCGCTCTCGCAAACGAGCTTAGGGTGGGGTTCTTCTACGTGAAGACGTCGCAGATACTCTCTCCGTACGCAGGCGAGAGTTCGCAGGTGCTGTCGAAGATATTCGCAATTGCAAAAGCGCATGCGCCGTGCATACTTTTCTTCGACGAGATAGACGGAATAGCCGCAAGCAGGACAATGCAGGAGAGCGATTCAAGCAGGCAGATACTCTCAACCCTGCTGAGCGAGATAGACGGGTTCCAGAAGATAGACAACGTCGTAATTGTCGGTGCGACAAACATGCCGAATCTCATGGATCCTGGGATAATGAGGCCGGGCAGGTTCGACAAGGTGATATACATGCCGCTTCCTGACCAGTACGGAAGGAAGATGATATTCAGGCACTATCTCTCGAGGCTGCCCGTGGCAGAGGACATAGATTACGGCAAGCTGGCGGAGATATCCGAAAGGTACTCTGGCGCCGACATAAAGAGCCTGTGCGAGGACATAGCCAGGAAGGTCGCCGGGGACGCGGCAGAGAAGAACAAGGTGCTCAACATAGACATGTATGACCTGGCAACCGCTATAAAGAAGACAAAGCCCTCGACAAGCCTCTCGCAGATCGAGCAGTACAATACGTTCAAGCTGGACTTCGAGAGAAGAGGGTACTCGGAGCGCGATGAAGATACCACTGAGAATGTTTCGCTTGATGACGTCATAGGATTAATGGAGCCCAAGAAGGCGCTGTACGAGGCGGTCGAGGTGCCGATTCTGCACCCCGAGCTCGTGAAGAGGTACGATATAATGGGCGTTAAGGGAATACTCCTCTTCGGCCCCCCCGGAACCGGGAAGACCATGCTCATGAAGGCGATAGCGACAGAGGTCGGCGAGGTCAAAGTCATACCCCTGTCGGGAGTAGACCTGGCCAGGGCAGGGCCCGACAAGGCGATACTCTCTGTAAGAAAGGCATTCGACAGGGCAAGGGAGAACTCGCCTTCTATACTATTCATAGACGAGATAGACAGCATTCTCCGCGAGCGCGAGGAGGCGAACGAGATAGGCCTGAACATAGAGGGAGAGTTCCTCCAGGAGCTTGACGGCCTCAAGGACAAGTACAAGATTGTCGTAGTAGCGGCCACGAACAGGCCAGACTCGATAGACTCTGCGATGTTAAGGGCAGGCAGGTTCGACCGGCTTATATTCGTGCCTCCGCCAAACGAGGAGGACAGGGCGAACATATTCAAGCTGAACCTGTCCAAGGCCCCGCTTGAGAAGGACATAGACTACAAGGCGCTTGCCGGCATGAGCCAGGGATATACCGGCGCGGACATAGCAAACGTCTGCAGGCAGGTCAAGATGGAAGTGCTCGAGAGAAGCCTGAGCGAGAAGAAGACAGACAGGATAAGCCAGGCAGATCTTGTAAGCAGGATAAGCTCGACCAAACCGTCTGCGCCTGCGCAGTCGCTAGCCAGGTACACGTCTTTCATACTCAAGTACGGCAGCAGGTAGTAGTATCAGACCATGCAAAGCCCGTTTTATGCCTCAAGCTCTTCGGGCCTTGTAGTGAATTCCCTTCTGTCGTAGCTCTCGAATTCGTAGTTCTTTGTCAGTGTCAGGCACTTCGGCGGGCACACCTCTTCGCACAA
>JAJYVZ010000017.1 GCA_021791725.1 Microcaldota archaeon
AAAGGGCGGATACGCAGAAGATAAACAATTTGGAATAAAGAGGAGTTCGTTCAATAAAATAATGAAAGACATCATATCAGAGAATAAGGATTTTCTCAAGGTATATTCACAAACAAGCAGGAGATACGTGATAGGGTAATAAAGGCTTACCAAAACTTCTTCAGGAGGTACAAAGAAAAGAAGAACGGGAAGAACATCAAGGTCGGATTCCCACGCTTCAAATCAAGGGATAGATATTACAGCATAGTCTACCCGCAGGACAATGGCTCTTTCTCAATAAGGAAGGATAGACTACGGGTATCAAGGATAGGCACAATGAAGATTGAACTTCACAGGAAGATAGAAGGCACAATAAAGACGCTCGCAATAAAGAGGGAAGGGAGAAATTATTATGCAGTCTTCACCACCATAAACGACATCAAAGTCCCAGATGTCGAGAATACCAACCCTGTAGGAATAGATTTGGGACTGGACTCATTTGTTGCCATGTCAGACGGGACAAAGATAGAGAAACCGAAGTTCATGCGACAGAAAAGGAAGAAGATTGCAAAGTGGCAGAGGATAGTTGCAAGAAGGAAGAGAGGCTCAAAGAGAAGAAACAATGCAAAACAAAGGCTGCAGAGCGCATACACCGAAGCAGCAAACCAGTCAGACGACTATCTACACAAGTTATCAACCCAGCTGGTAAATTCAGGATATACCTCATTTGCAGTGGAAGACCTGCGTATACAAAACATGGTAAAGAACCACAGACTGGCAGGTTCAATACAGGACGCTTCGTGGAACAGATTTATCCAAATGCTCTCATACAAGGCTGAAAGTGCTGGTTTGAGAATAGAAAAAGTGGATGCAAGAAATACCTCAAAGACATGCAGTAATTGTGGCAACATTCAAGAAATGCCACTCTCGGAAAGAACATACATCTGCAACAGATGCGGGATGTCAAAGGACAGGGACATAAATGCATCAATAAACATATTGCATAGGGCAACTACCCTCGGACAGAGGGGAAGTCACGCTCAGGGAGATATGGCCTCTGCGATTCAACAGGAATCGAAAAGCCGCATCGAAGAACTGAGGACCGACAAAACACATCCTTTGCGGGATGCAGTGATTGCATGACGCAGGGAAGCCCACGCCGTTTACGGGCGGGAGGATATCACACCTTTATATACTTTTTCCATGTTAAAAAATACGAATGCCTTCGGACAAGAAGCCGAAGTTAGCATAAGCCTGCCAGGGTGGCGGAACCAGGTAACGCGTACGCCTGGAAACAAGTTCCTGAGAGCGTATGGCCTTCGGGTCTTCTGGGTTCAAAAGCAAAGCTTTTAATATATTCTATCAAAAGATTCTGCTGAGCATCCCAGCCCTGGCGTTGGTGTTTTTATGGCTGCAGAGCCTATGCATGAAACAAAGGAGAAGAAGGAGCACGAGGGTGAGAGCAAGGAGGCCCACATTCAGCAGAAGACAAGGCCAGGCCAGACTACGGGAAGGGAGACAAGCATAGTCAGGATTGCAGGAAGCACCCTAAACGGCGACTTCGAGCTCAGCCACGCGATAGCCAGGGTAAAGGGAATAGGCTACAACATGGCGCATGCCGTCTCTCTGGCAATAGAGCGGAAGCTCGGCATAAACCCCGGCATAAAGATAGGCACCCTGAGCGAGCAGCAGATAGAGAGCATAGAATCTATACTCAAGAACCCTGGTGCAAACGACGTGCCAGGATTCCTGCTTAACAGGAGAAAGGACATGGAAACTGGCACCGACATGCACTTCATAGCAACAGACCTTATAGTCAAGACCCGTCAGGACATAGACAACGACGTGAAGATACAGACCTGGCGCGGCTTCAGGCACCAGTACGGTCAGAAGGTGCGCGGGCAACGCACAAGGAGCACGGGCAGGACAGGGGCAACCATAGGGGTAACGAAGAAGAAGGAGGTTCCTGGTGCGGCTGCGGCCGCAGGGGCAGCGCAGGCCCAGCAGGCAAGCGCAAAGCCTACAGGAGGAACAGGAGCCGCGGCAGCGCCAAAGGCTGCACCTCCGGGAAAGCCTGCGGCAGCGAAACCGGCAGCGCCCGCAAAATAATAGAAGTTCATGACATAGTGATATATTGGGAGCTCCAAAGAGACTGAGAAAGAGATACGAGAAACCTGCTATACTCTGGAACAAGGAGCGTATAGACGAGGAGCACAGGCTTAAGCAGGACTACGGCCTAAGGAACATAAAAGAGGTATGGAACGCGAAGAGCATGCTGAGGAACATAAGGAGGAACGTTAGGGACGTGCTTGCCGGCAGGTCAAGGGAGGCAACAGGCTCGCAGATAGTATCAAGGCTTTCAAAGTACGGGATAGTGAAAGGGGATGCACCTCTTGACTCGCTGCTTACGGTAAAGGTGGAGTCGCTGCTTGACAGAAGGCTTCAGACGATAGTCTTCAGAAAGGGCATGGCAAGGAGCCCAAGGCAGGCGCGCCAGCTAATAACCCACGGTTTTATATCTATGAACGGGAAGAGGGTCACTGCGCCAAGCTACCTTGTGCCGTCGACCGAAGAGAACGCGATAGGATATTCCAAGCCGATAAACCTGGAACCCCCTTCAATCGAAGGGAAGGCAGGGAAGCCGATCCAGAATGCGGAGGCAGCCCAGCATAAAGAGAATATGGCAAGCGGGTGAATGCAATGGCAGCAGACAAAAAAGCGAAAACTCCTTCAAAAGCCCCGCAGCACAGGCCGCAGGGGCAGCAGAACTCGGGGAAGAAGAGGGATACGAATTTCGAGACAGAGGTGATAGCCGCTGCGCAGAGGTTCACCCCAAAAGGCACAAGGTGGGGGGTTGCGCACATCTTCTCCTCAAAGAACGACACGATAATAACCATGACGGATCTATCCGGGGCAGAGACAATAGCGATAGGCAGCGGCGGCATGATGGTAGACGTTGACCACGAGGAAGGATCACCGTACGCGGCAATGCAGGCCGCTTACAAGGTCGCCGCGGAATCTATAGAGAAAGGAGTCACGAACATAAACATAAAGATAAGGGCTCCGGGAGGCCACGGATCCAAGACGCCAGGACCGGGAGCGCAGAACGCTGTCAGGGCGCTGGCAAGATCCGGGCTCAGGATAGGAAGCATAGAGGACGTGACGCCCATGCCCACGGACACAACGAGAAGGCCAGGCGGAAGGAGGGGAAGAAGGGTATAACCTGTCTATAATCCCCTATTCCTAACATATAAAGCAGATATGGCGCCTAATCACTTAATCTCGCCGCTTCAAGTAGCTAAGTGTCTAATATTCTGACCTAAATTGAGTGGAAAATCGCCCAGATGCGGCTGTCGAGCCGATTGTTGCTGTGCGACATGGTTCATCAACTTACGGAAAGTCCACAGGCTTTAGCCGTGGGCAGTTTATGCAAGTAAATTGTATATGGCGAATAGAAGGACTAAAGCTATGGCCACGTCGAGATTATCATCGATATGAATATCAACACTCTCCACGAGCGCTGCCACTGCGGCCGCGACGAGTGCAAATGCGCCAATGAGAAAATATCCGAATGCGGCAACTATAAGGAAATAGGCAATCGTCCCTGCGTAGCTCTTCCTATTGTTGTAGAACAGCTTCCTCTTTGAACGCATTCCTATTATCGTCGCCGCCGAATCCGCGAAGAATAGCGCCGCGATTACCAAAAGTATCTGATGCGCAGACTGCAGAACAGACAGCGAAAGCAGCATTCCTATGGCGAGCCACGAGGCTCCGGAAGCATATCTTACCCCCTTCCTCTCAAAATTCTTGAACATTCTAGAGAGTTCCCCCAAGTCAGAGTTCATTATCAAGGAGACAAACCCGTATCCAAGGATTATCGCAGCCAAGACCGCCAGGTCGGCACGCTCCGGAGGAGCGAGAAAATACGCCAATGCTATCAGAAGACCGACAAAGATCTGGAATGCATCTCTGTTTCCCTCAACCGCCATGTCATTCCTCCCGGACTTCCTTATCACATATATCTGTTCGGCTCTCATGCTGAAGAAGAGGCCGATAAGCGCAGCCTGCATAAGGATAGCCGTAGCATTACCGTAAACAAGTAAAACATACGCCAACCCCGCCGCGGCTAATGCCATGCCTTTCCTCTCGAGATAGGTGCTTCCTATCAAATAAAACACCGCCACTAAAGGCACGTACAGCAGGTAGTAAGTGCTCTGGTAAAGAAATATTGCCGAACCGGCGGCAATGGCTGCCGCAAGCCTCTGGAATAACGCCGGTTTTTTTCTCATGACGCTTTCTAACAGGGCGTATGCGGCAAGCGCCAGCGTCACAGCAAAAGATATCGCTGCCTGTGCGTACATTTTATCATACCACGTATATGACAGCAGCAGCGGCCGCAAGCCCTATTATCGCAACTATCGGCCCTATCATCTTGAACTTCCTTATGGCGTTTCTGCTCATCTCTGTTATTATCTCTTCGCCACCGTATCCCCATACCCGGAAATTGTCAATGGCTATCGTGTTGCTGTGCGCGTAAACCGGCTCCATGCTGCTTATCGCCTCTCGTATCATCCTGTCCAGTATAGGAACAATCTTCTCAGGATTCGTCTTGCTTCCCAAGACATTGTCCACTGGCAGATTGACAGTGTTGACAGAATGAGTGTCATTCGTAAGTATCTCAGAATCCATCTTGAATGCCTTCCGTATGTGCTCACGCATCCTCTTTCGGAATGCCGGGAGCATGTTGTTCGCATCGAAATTCACAATGCACAATCTCTTTCCTGCGGCTTCGAACACGCATACGCTCGAGTATCCCATCCCGATGTCCTTGGGTTTGTCAAGCATGAAATAAATCCTCTCTGCGGCCGCACCGCATCTGAGCCTCGCAGTGCGCTCTTTTTTCACTGCATTGCCTATGGCTTTCGAGTAGAGGCCCACGTACTTGCTCCTCTTATGCACTCCACGCAGCTCTTCCCTGCTGGCGCTCTCGAACCTGGAGTTATGGGCATCTATCACCATCACCCTCCTGTTTCTCTCGACATTCCCGGCCAGGTTCTCGAAATGCCTACCTACCCTGTTCTCTATGTCCTCAACAACCAATGGTGCCTTTGTCATTATCATCATTATGCAATCGTTTACCCGTATGTCTATGCACCTGCACGCCCCGGCCCTCCCTATTGATATCCCTCCCCTAGCCGGATAGAATGACTTGTGGTTCAGCGCGCGTATGTACCCATCAATCCTCTTAGCCATGTCATCTGTCTGCGTTGAGCTTATCGGATTGTCCGCCGCGTTTACTGCCCCATGCATTACGAATGGCGCCGCTCCGTATTCCCTGCTTACCATATTCCCTATCCTCTCTGGCGCCATGCTCCCGCCTATGCCGTTGAACGGCCCATAGTGTATATCGGGCTTTATGAACATCGCCTTGTAATCCTTCTTCCCTTTTATCAGCAGCATGTCAACCTCTACCTTCTTGTTCACGCCAAAAGACGAATCGTCGAAGGAGTCAGACCCTTTCACATCGTAAAGCCACTGGTTGATCATGTTTATGAATATGCTTATCCCGCTGACGTTAGTAGTCCTCTTCATCGGCTTGTCTATCAGGTACAGCAGGAAATATGCCATGACCAGGAATACCGCGCTGCCTCCGACAAGCTTCAGTATTATGCTGACCAGGGACATGTGCAGCGCGAATATAGGCGCCCCGAACGCTATGTAGAGCAGAATGTTGCACATCGGTTGTATTATGGCAGCAAGCGTGGCCTTCCTCTTCATGTCTATAGTCACCTTGTCTATTAGTATGAGATAGCCGAAGAGCCCCGCGTTGCCTGCTATGAGTATTATGTAAGATATCGTGTAGTTTCCTGTAAAGGCGAACACAATGCTGTCCAGGAGTATCATCAACGCGTATATGACAGACACGATCAGCCTCGTAATGGTTATTATGCGTAGCGGTATCCTCCTCTTGCCTGCCTTTATAAGGAAAGACGTAAGTATCGCAGGCACGCTTATTACCAGGATGCCTGTCAGGAGCCCGATTACCAGGGTAGGCCAATCTGTGCTGACCCGCGAATAATGCACTATGAGAAACGAGAGAAGGCCGGCAACCGCCCCGACGGCCACTATTATCGCAAGTAGGCCAGGCAGCCCTGGCGCCTTCTTCGTGAAGTACTTGGAATAATCGAATATGTCCTGTTTTTCATCCGGCATTGAAACACGAGATGCTTACTTACCGAAGCGCCTGTTCCTCCTGTTGTACTCCACAAGCGCTTTGTCTAGGTCGCCCCTCGCGAATTCAGGCCACAGCTTGTCCGAGAAGTAGAGCTCCGAATAGCTTGCCTGCCACGGCATGAACCCGGAGAGCCTCTGTTCTCCCGATGTCCTTATCACATAATCTATGTCCGGTATGCTTGTGGAGAGCAGGTATTTCCTGAACGCACTCTCATCGGTAACGGCCCTCCCCGTCTCGATTGAATACTCGGATATCTTCCTCGCGGCGTATAATATGTCTGCCTTGCCGCCGTATCCTATCAGCATGTTTATCACCTTTTCCTTGTAAACGCTTGTCTCCTTCTCTATCTTATGGAGCGATGCGGCCAGGTCCTTTGGTATCAGCCGTATGTCGCCTACGATGCTGAACCTGCTCCTGTTCTCGTGCAGCCTCTCTATTATGCCCCTGTCCTTGGCGGTCTTCCTGTATATGTTGAAAAGGGCGTTTACCTCGCTCCTCGGCCTGTTCAGGTTCTCAGTGGAGAATGCCCATACGGATATGTTGTTTATTCCGTAGTCGTTGCACCACTCGCTGAAGTCTATGAATTTCTTGACGCCCATCTCATAACCTGTAAGGAAAGAGAGCCTGTTCCTCTTCGCCCACCTCCTGTTCCCGTCAGGTATCAGCGCGAGTGCTCTGGGTAATGCGTTGAGCTTCATGCAACCGTCGCCATTTAAGATTACTATAAGAAGAAGTTATTTAAATGCTTATTGGTTACGGTAGATAACGAATCATTTTCTGATGGTGCCTGTTATGAACTCGTTCCGGCTTGCGTATTCTCGAGCGCCAAAGAAGTTCAGCTCATGCAGCTTCCCGTTGTCAAAACTGAAGTATTCCATGGCATCCATCCCGGAATATATCTCCTTATTGTGTATCCCGCGCATCCACACAAACGCGCTGCCTATATTGTACTTGCTAACATAATCAACCTCCTTCTGCTTCCCGTTGAATGGCGACAAACGCCACCATTCGGTCATCGGGCCCGTTGCTTCTCCGTTGTAATTGGTTCTTCTGTTCAGCCCTACAAAGGTGTCTCCCCTGACCGGGAACTGAATCCTCATTTTTCTTCCCGTATCTGTGTTCAGCGCATCCATGAATAACCTCCCTTTGTCTATCCTTAAAGAAACCTCAATTTTGTCATAGTTGCCGATTCCCCCAGGCATTGTCAACACTCCGCCTCGCATTCCAACGCCAGCAGGATAGACGGTATTCATGTTCTGGTCGAACACCTCGTAGACTATATTGAAACCCCTTGCTATGCTGCCGTCCGACATTATCTGGTTGTATCCTATGCCAAACTGGCACCACCATCCCTTATTCGTGAGTCCGTTGACAAGATATGCTGGTCCCTGTCTGTGCTTTGCCTCCTGCGGCACCGCAGTAATTACGTAATCCAGCATCTTGGTATCTCTGGTCAGTGTCTCGCCAGTGAGGAAAAAAAAGAAATCAGGGTGCGGATTTATCTTAGGCGCCTTCCCTGCATTGCTATTTCCGAAATCATGCGCAGTCTGAGAAGGCAATCTCCCTATGCTGTATGTATACGATGAAGGCGCAAGCAAAGGCACACGGGCATCGCTCCTCGGCTGTTTTGGAAGAATGAGGCTTGATGCAATAAGGAACGAGGCTATCAGTTCCTTGGGCCTTGCCAGACTCTTGAGGATTATTCTTATTGCGCTCTCTTGTGCGTCCCCTGCCCCTTTCAGCGTAAGATTAGGCATATTCCCCGGCAGTAATATACGCGCACTGCAACTATTAAATAGTTTGCATGGCATACCACTATTGTCTAATTTTGGTTGCATGAAGGTATCGAACCTCTACAAAGCGGAGAAGGGCCTGATCCGGATACATGCGGATGTAGAGGACGGAAGGATAAGAGACATAAGGATAACCGGCGATTTCTTCATGACCCCTGAGGAGGCCATAGCGTCCCTGGAAGAGATGCTGAAGGGAAGGAGATTCGAAGCTGAAGACGTGGGCGAAGCCATAGAGAAATTCTACGCCACAGGTGCGATAACGCCTATGATATCAAAGGAAGACTTTGCCAAAGCCGTAATGGGTGCGAAAGATGAAGGGCCGATTGCTTAATCTGGAATATCCGGACAACCCTTACCTTAGCCTTGCCACGGAAGAGGCCATATTCATGGAAGTGATGAGGAAGAGATCGTTCCCAACGCTCAGGTTCTACACACACAGGAATGCAGTGGTGCTGGGCTGCTTCCAAGTGGCGTCAGAAGAGGTCGACATGGATTATGCAGAGGAGAAGGAAATAGCAATAGTCAAGAGGTTTACCGGCGGCGGCGCAGTGTACCACGATTCGGGCAACCTCAATTTCTCGATAATAGCCAACGACAGTTACGGCATAGGCATCAACGTGGCCAAACTCTACTCTATGGCCATGGACGCGCCGATGAACGCATTCAGGTCCCTGGGCATGAATCCCGAAAAGGGAAGGCTCAACGATATCTCTATAAACGGGAAGAAGATACTAGGTTCCGCAGCGACGATACGGCAGAACGCATTCCTCTTCCATGCGGCTGTCCTTGTCGATACAAACCTCATGACATTGGCTTCCGTGCTGAAAGTACCAGGGGTAAAGCTCAAGGACAAAGGGATAAGCACAGTATTGGAAAGAGTAACAAACATAAGGATTGTCTCAGGCAAAGGCATGGAAGAGGTAAAGGCCGCGCTCATAAGCAGCTGTTCAAATCTTCTTGGCATGGAATTCGAGGCCGGAGAACTGACAAGCGGCGAAGAGAGCCTGGCCACGAAGCTCTACGAGGACAAGTACACGAAGAGGGAATGGAACCTGGAGCGAAGCATAATAAACGTGCATTATTGAAAACAACAGCCCAAGATCCGCACGCGCAAGAAAGAATACTAATCCCAAGGCGCCTGGCCATAGCCGCGATTCAACGAATGCGGGCCAGAAACCCGGGGCCGTTCCAGGCATCCGGATGTCAACTGTTTTTCATGCGCCTCTGCGAACCAACGAATACCCTCAACGCCTCGGCAACAGGTTCTGGCCTTTCATAGTGCGGATTGTGGCCTGCATCTGGAATGATTCTTAGCGTGCTATTCCTTATATGCTTGGATAACGCCACAGCATACTTGGGATCTATTATTGCATCGCGATCCCCCCACAGCACAAGCGTAGGCCTGCCTATCCGCGCAAGAACGCTGCTTGTGAGGATCTCAGCATCATTGTAATCGTTGTCCATTATCCTGTTCATCGCCGTCAGATCGCCCTCGCTGCGCTTTACAAAATCAAGTACCATATTCCTATGTTCATTCGCCATCCCAGAGTTTTTTATGTCGTAAATATACTCCTTGAGCCCAGCGGAATCCTCAAGTACCAGCGCCTCCGCATTATTAGACATTGCCTCGAAATATGCTGCAACCCATCCCCCATAGGAATGCCCGAAAAGCGAATAACGCCTCAAACCCGCGCTCTTCACCACCCCGCTGATTGCCTGTGTCTGCTCGGCTATGGTATATCTTATGTCAGGCGCATCGGATCTTCCATGTCCGAACAGGTCTATGAGATAAACATCCATGTCATTGTCCAGGTGCTGAAGGAGTTTTGTCCAGACCCTCGTTGTCCCGCCAAGGCCAGGGATAAAGATAATGCTCCTCTCGTTCTCCTGCGTCCTGTGAAATTTATAATGCACCCTGCCTATCCCGGTCTCAGCATAACCGTCCTCGAAGTTATTGTAGTCCATTTATTCTTCCCTCGGTTTCCCGTAAAAGAAATGTATTGGCGCGCCTATTGCAGCTTCGGCGGCCTCCTGCACTGCCTCGCTGTATGTTGGGTGCGGATGTATCGTTTCCGCTATGTCGTCTACCGTGGCTCCCATCTCAATCGCAAGCACAGCCTCGCTTATCATTGAACTCGCCTCCCTTGATACTATCTCCACTCCCTTTACAACGCCGTTTTCCTCATAGGCAATCTTCGCGAATCCCCTTGTCGTGTCTAACGCTATGCTCCTTCCGAGCGCAGACAGGGGGAACTTTATCACGCGTATCCCCTCCCTTTCCTCTATGCTGCCTGCAAGCGCTATCTCCGGATCGGAGAATATCACAGACGGTATTACCAGGTTATCAAATGACGAGTTCATGCCTTTTGCCACTTCCGCAGCAACCACCCCCTGTCTCATGGCCTTATGCGCAAGCATCGGCTCTCCCACCACATCCCCTATCGCAAGTATGTTAGCGTCAGACGTCCGCATCGAACCATCCACCTGTACGAATCCCCTGCCATCGAGTCTCACCTTCGTATTCTCCAGGCCGAGATTCTTTGTGTATGGCGCCAATCCTATTGCAACAACCGTCACATCCGCATCGAGCGATTTTCCATTGCTCAGAACAACAGATCTCCCATCATGCGCTTTTGGCGTCTCATTCGTATATACATCTATCCCCAAACCCTTCATCTCCCCTTTTATCAGGTCCACGGCATCCTTGTCAACTCTCGAGAGGACATCGGTTCTGGCGATTATGGATATCTTAGAGCCTAGCTTTGCATAAAGCATACCCAGCTCGACCGCAACGTATCCCGCGCCTATTATAACCATGTTCTTTGGTATGCTGTCAAGCATCAGCGCCTTCTTGTAATCAATTATGCTGCCTCCGAACTCGAATCCCGGAAGGTTCACGGGTTCGGATCCTGTAGCTATTATCGCCTTGCCGAATTTCAGGATCATGCCCTCCTGGAGCTGTATGGAACCAGAGTTAAGAAAAGTGGCCTCGCTCTTCATTACCTCTATCCCGTTCTGCCTGCACAAGAATTCAACGCCGCCCTCAAGCTTCTTCGACACCCCCAACCTCCATTCAAGCATCTTCTTGGCGTCTATCTCCGCGCCACTGGTCTTTATGCCGAACTTCTCAGAATTCCCGATCTCGTGGAATATGTCAGCTATGTGTATCAGCGTTTTAGAAGGTATGCACGCGTAGTTGAGGCAGTGGCCCCCCAACTTCTCCTTTTCCACAAGCACAACGTTTAGCCCGAGCTCCGCTGCCCTTATGGCAGCGACATATCCCCCTACCCCTCCTCCGACGACTGCAAGGTCAACGTTCTCAGGAAGCTCTCCCATAACCATATTACAGCATCTCCAGGAATTCGGCGTCTTCAAGGTATCTCTTAAGCGAGTTGGTGAAATGCACGGCCTCTGCTCCGTCCACGACCCTATGGTCGAAGCTCACGGATACCGGAAGTATTTTCTGTATCTTTACCATCTCCTCATCAACCCCGGCCCAGTCCTTTATCAGGTGCACGCCAAGTATCGCCACCTCAGGATAGTTTATCATGGGCACCGAGAGGAAACCGCCTCCAAGGCTCCCTATATTCGTTATCGTAAAGGTGGAATCCCGCATGTCCTCAAGCGTTGCGGTGTTGTTCCTGAACTTCTCTGCAAGTGCATCTATCTCCCTGGCTATCTGGACTATGCTCTTCTTGTCTGCTTCTTTTATCACCATCACCTTAAGCCCATCTTGCGTCTCTGTCGCAAGCCCTATGTTGTAATACCTCTTCACGATTATCTCCTGCCTATCCTTGTCGTAGGAAGCGTTGAATGTTGGGTTTTCCTTTAGCGCCTCGACAGTAGCCTTTATTACAAAAGGCATGAACGTAAGATGAACTCCAAGCTGCGTTTTCGCCTTCTCCTTCTCCTTCGACACTATCCTGAAGAGCGAAGTTGCGTTTATCAACTCCATGTGCGATGCGCGCGGGATGGTCCACGATGCCTCCATGTTCCTGGCTATCGCCTTTCTCGTCTGCGACATCGGCACGCGCTCAATCTCGCTTGCATGCGATACCTCAAGCGACTTTGATACCACGTCGATATGCCCTGTCTTGCTTTCCATCTGCTGATGCGCATGCACACCCTCTTTTCCTGCCGCAGCGACTACGTCGCCCTCGGTTATCCTGCCGTTGGGTCCTGTTCCCCTTATCTTTGTTATGTCTAAATTAGAGTTGCGCGCCATCCTCCTTACCGAAGGCGTTGCTATTATATCCTCTGCAGGCGCCAGGACTGCCTTTGGTACAGAAGTGGCATTCTGCTGCTCTTGCATGGCTTCCCGCTTTGGCTGCTGCGCAGCCGTTTCCCGCGGCGGCGCAAAACTGCTTGCCTCAGACTCATCGAGCACGTATGCAAGCGTTGCGCCTACCTTTACCGTTGTGTTCTCCTGTATGTTTATCCTCAGCACCCCGCTTACGGGCGACGGAAGGTTTACAACTGCCTTGTCCGTCTCTATCTGCACCACGGGTTCGTCCTCCTTGATCTTGTCCCCGTCCTTGAACAGCCATTTCTGTATGTGCCCCTCAATTATGCCCTCCCCAACATCAATGAACTTTATCTCCCTCATGCGCACCAGCTAAAAAGACAATATCCTGTCTATCTCCTCTCCGACCCTCTTCTCGTTTGGAACGTAATAATTCTCGTACCCTGGAAGCGGATATGGTAGGCTTGGTGAAGCCACACGTATGACCGGAGCATCGAGGTCGTATATAGCCTTCTCGGCTATCCTTGCCGCTATCTCCGCACCTGCCCCGAAGCTTGCCGAAGCCTCGTGCACTATCAGCGCGCGCCCTGTCTTCTTCACGCTTTCTATAAAAGTATTTTCGTCAAGCGGGTTTATTGTCCTTAGGTCTACTATCTCAGCATCAGCGTTCTTTGCCTTCACTGCATTCTGCACAACAGGCACCATGGTCCCGTAGGTTATTATGGTCAACGAATCCCCATCCTTGACGACATTCGCCTTCCCTATCGGAATCTCATAATCCTCTTCAGGTATCTCCTGCTTGAAGAGCCTGTAGAGCTTGGTGGGCTCCAGGAATAGCACCGGGTCGTTCATCCTTGCGGCCTTTATCAGCAATCCCTTTGCATCGTACGGCGTTGACGGTTCAACGACCACAAGGCCGCCCATGTTGCTGTATACCGCTTCGGGGCTCTCAGAATGGTGCTCAAGTGCACGTATCCCGCCGCTAACCGGAACCCTTACCGTCATAGGCACGCTCATTGTCGATCTCGTCCTTGCCCTGTACCTCGCGGCATGATTTACAAGCTGGCTGTATCCGAGAAACATGAATCCGGCGAACTGTATCTCAGGTATCGGATGCATGCCCTCCAACGCCATCCCTATAGAAGCGCCTATTATCGCGGATTCTGCAAGCGGCGTGTCTATGACCCTGCCCTCGCCGTACTTCTTCTGAAGCCCGTCAGTTACCCTGAAGACGCCGCCGTCAACACCAACGTCCTCCCCAAGGACCACAGCGTTATCATTCTCCTTAAGTATTATGTCAAGAGCGCTGTTTATTGCGGTAACCATGTTTGCTTGCAGGATATCACCTCATTGCCAGAAATTCGAATGTATGGCTTTCTCCTCCTCATCCTTCAGAACGTCAGGCACGAAGCTGTATACATTCTCGAACATGCTCTTAGGATCTGGCTTGAATGCATCCGCCTGTGCCACTGCATCGTCTATTGCCTTTGCATCGTCCTGCACCATCCTTTCCTCGAGGTGGTCGTCCCACATCCCGTTCTTTGACAGATATGCCCTCATCCTGCTTATAGGATCCTTCTTCTTCCATTCTTCTACATCCGAGTCGGGTCTGTACTTTGTTGGATCGTCAGATGTGGTATGGATGCCCATTCTGTAAGTTACGCACTCTATAAGCGAAGGATTCATATCTGACGCGTCCTTTATCGCCTCTGAGACCACCTTGTATACTCCGATTACGTCATTTCCGTCGACCTGGACACATTTTATCCCAGCAGCTATGCCTTTCTGCGCAAGCGTCTCGGCAGCACTCTGCCTGCTCCTTGGCATGGATATCGCCCACTGGTTATTCTCTATTATCGACACAAGCGGTACCTTCATCGCCCCAGCAAAATTTATCGCCTCGTAAAAATCGCCTTCAGAGGTGCCTCCATCGCCGACATAAGCCACAACCACCGCTCCGGTCTTTTTGTACTTCTGCGCAAACGCAACTCCTACCCCATGCGGCATCTGCGTGCCCACAGGCACTGCCACGGCCGTGCTCTTGAAATCCTTCTGTGCGCCTCCTTCCTCGTATCCCTTCCACGATAAATAGAACTTGTACAGCGGGTAGCCCCTTGCCATGAATACCCCGTGCTGCCTGAAATTAGGCACGAATATGTCCTGTGGCCTCATGGCGAATGCGCTGCCTACCTGCGTAGCCTCCTCTCCGACCATAGGCCCGTATGTTGCTAGCCTTCCCTGCCTCTGCAGGCTTATCGCCTTCGCATCTGCAGCCCTTGCAAACGACATGCTCTTGTACATCTGCACAAGCGTCTTGTCGTCAAGCTCCTTAGGGAAGAGGCTCTGGTCCGCGTTGCCGGTTTCGTCCAGGATCTGCACATAATCCACCGAGCCTGAGAATACATTCTTTATCAAACGCTCACCGTCTGTATTATACCTACTAGAACATATAAAAAATGTGCTAAGCCTGCCTTTGACAAAAGTTACCGGCAAAGAAGCGTTTGGATGCAAGATCAGCTCTGTGCAAGCAGGTCATTCAGCTTGGATCCCTTGTCATACATCATGAGCACAAGTCCGCAGGCTATTAAATACAACCACGTCAATGCGATTATGGCCGAAAATATCGGGTTAAACGCATCATTTATCATACTCTCCTCGAAGAAGTAATTCATTCCGAGGTTTATGAAGAAGAAAAGGACAGAAGGCGCATACCACATCCTGAATCCAAGCAGGAATACCATGGCGACGATTATATATACGCTTAACTCTATCCCTAGCCAAAGCATTAACCAAAACATGGTACCAAGGGACATAGGCGTATATATTATGTATGCGAACAACAAGAAAGAGACATTCAGGAGGGCAAGCACGACCATAGAGAATCTAAGCCACTTTATCCTGCTGAATGCGCCTTTGAACCACCCTTTTGGCATGTCCTCCCTTGCCCCCAGCCATAAGAAGGATTCTCTGAGGCCGTATGCATAATCCCGAATCTCCCCTTTTAGACCCATCCCTACCACAAGTCAGTATACAATCGGAATGAAGGTTTAAATAGGCTTTGCGCTTTTTGACGGTTATCCGTCAGAGGGCAACCAGCCTGCGGAAGCCACACGTATTCAGCTTGGCGCGAAAGTCTTGGCAGAGATCGTGTACACCATCTTTATGGGATATTCAACGCCGTTCTCTACGAATACATAGTCGCCGCGGCCGTCCTTGAACCTCCTTACTATGTGGAATCCCTCGGAGAGCCTTTCAGTGCCAAGCAGCTTTTTGTCCTTCTCGACAAGACTCTCTTCCGTCATGGTCCTCTTTGCATCACCTTCTATGTGCGCAGAGTGGAGTTCCTTATATACATCTGCGCCGATAGGGTAGCTGTCGTCAAGCTTTACGATTACGTTGTCGTTCTCCAACACGCGCAGTACGCGATATTGCTGCACTTCCGAAATTGCGCCACTACCATACGAATGGGATCGTATAGATTTCCCCTCTACATCCTCCTTTGCATTCAAAAGCAGGCTAACCCACTTCACAAATATCGACACAGTATAAGAATTTCCTATCTCAGAAGGAAGGATCAACGCATCATCCAATCTCATGACATCCTTGAATGCCTTGAATTCCTCTGTTTCAGCAAATTTCTTCTTGGCCCATTCCCAGTAAGCCATAAGTTCTCTGTCCTGTTCGATGAATTTTACTATATCAGTTTCTTCCGATTCGCTGAACTTCTCAAGCAGGTCCTCGAAATGCTTTGTGAATCGCCCCCTCTTAAGTGGATTTTCCCCTATCCTATCCTCTATGGACTTTAACAACTCAGGATTTTTCTCTTTCAGTTCGTGTATAAGGAAAGTCGCGGCGAAGTACTTCACTTGTTTCGGAAATGGCGTATGTGTTATAATATAATCGCATTTCAATCCCGTATTCTCAAGTTCGAAGTTTTTATGCGCCTGCGACACAACGAATACAAACGTTATTGTGGAAAAATTTCCACATACGACTGGCGTTTCCCTGCCGAATTTTGTAAAGTCGGGCAGGTTTATGTTATACGAAGCAGAATTCCCTTCGTATTCCATAAGCTGTGGATCTCTTTTTACCCACAACAGGCTGCTTGCAGCGCCTTGCGTGATCTCAGCCTCAGGAAAATCATATACTGCAGTATCGGCTGCAAAAACGAGTGCTGACTTGTTGCTTCTGTTAGATACGTAATCCATAGCATTCCCAAGCGCAAGCATACCTCCAGCACACGCAAACTTTTCTTCAGTCACCGAGGCATTTTTCAGAATTATCATTATGTTCCTTACGCGCTCTCCATCAACTTTGCCGGCCTTGGCGTCCATGGCAAGTTTTGAACAGGCCATATCCATCGCCTCCATGAGCTCCGGCCTGCTCTTTTCGGGGCTACTCTCTGTGCCTAAGAATATCTTTCCAGGATTCTCATTGAGAAATTTACCATACTCTATATCACTGCTTGCCACTTTTCTCAGGAAGATGTACATTGCGTCTGCTATAAACGTGAGGTTGCTTTCCGAATAGCCGCACATCCTTATCTTATTTATGCCTATACCTGTCCTTATCTTGCCTTCGGGCATACCTACAACCTTTGCCATCTCCGCGGCGTCTATGTGCAGGCCTGGAGTGGTAATTATCATCTTTTCTATTCCGACGCTCCGTCTTTTTTCCTGCGCGTTGGTAAAGCCACGACTGTCAGAAGGAATATTGCCTATGCTTCTCAAATGCTCCATTTTATCACAGGTTAGGATTGCTACTAACGCTATTTAAAGGATTAGAACAGGTTCGCCATTTAACGATTTTTGAGAGTTACCCCTTCTTTCTCTCGTCTATTATCCTGTCTATTATTATCCTAAGCCACGCCGTGTACGCCTTTGGATTTCTCTCCGCATCCTTCTTCAAGTCGTCCAACGAAATCCATTTCCATTCCTCGGCTTCCTCTGGGTTAAGCATAGGATCCTTGTCGTACCTGCCGAAGAGCACATGGTCGTATTCCCATTCCGTGAGCCCGTTGCCGACCTCGGCCTTGTAAGTGAAGCTGAATCTCTCGTCCATGTCGCAATCGAACCCCATCTCCTGCCTCAGTTTCCTGTGCGCAGCGCCGATTATGCTCTCGCCATAGTTCGGGTGGCTGCAGCACGTATTTGTCCACAATCCCGGGGAATGATACTTTGTCATCGCCCTTTTCTGCAGCATGGTCTCCCCTTTAGAGTTGAACACGAATATGGAGAATGCCCTGTGCAACTTTGCCCCGTTGCTGTGCGCCTTCAGCTTCTCCTCGCTTCCTATCTCCCTGTCATTCTGGTCTACGAGTATTATTCTCTCTTCCATGCTTTCGATAAGTATAACGTGTGACAATTATTTATCCGTTTGCATATCGTGCCGCAGCTTACTCAACAACCGGCGTCACCGCAAGATTTCTCTGCCACGGGACAAACCGGCGCGAGTTGTAGCCTTGCTTCTTTAGGTTCTCTGCAAAAACATCTGCTCCCCCGCCAACAGTCAATACCTCCTTTGCCCCGGAAGCCTCGATATATTCGACTGCCTGCTTGAAGTCTGCATGGTCGCTAAGGGGAAACTGCACGTCGGTGTTAAACCTCCTTATCTTGGCGAATCCCGTGGCAACGGCAGAGAAGACCCTTCTTTTGCAGGTCTCCGCTAGCTTCTGCTTCATTGCCTCCAGTTTCCCGAATTCTGTTACGCATACAAAATTGTCGTCAGGAATATCGTTCATCGACGCATAATCAAGCTTTATTCCGCATTCGACGTAAGCTGACGAAACCCTGCCTATCTCGTCGCCCACAACAGGCGTAATGCCCGACTCGTTAAGTATCTTTATTATATCCTGCGCCTTGCCTGCCGAGTATGCGCCGAACAGCACTATGCCCCTGTAAAGCTTGTCGTTCGTGTATTTCTGCATTGCGTATGCAACCTCTGCCGAGTCGTCAAACTCGACTTCCGGATGCGGATACGTGGAATCGAGTATCAAAGTATCGGCCTCTTTTATCACAATCTTCCCTGCCGAATAAGGCCGGTTCATCTGGTAATCGCCAGAATAAAGGATAGCCTCCGAAGACTCGCTGTCCGTAATTCGAATCTGCTTCGATCCAAGCATGTGTCCGGAATCAAGCATCTCTATCTTTATTCCCTGAGGAAGTTCAGCAATCTGCTTTATCTTCAGGGAGGATTTTGCCTCCAGTATCTTGGAGGTTTCGTAGCTGGTTAGAACCATGGCTCCG